>CALEKV010000204.1 GCA_937902525.1 uncultured Candidatus Saccharibacteria bacterium
CGAGATTCCGAAACGTGACTGGAGTTCAGACGTGTGCTCTTCCGATCTGAGTTACAAATCATTGACGGTGTGCCCAGCGCCTTGCTCAATGTCAATGATTTGTAACTCGTTTACTGCTTCAATTGGCTCAAAATCTGCTAGTTTAGTGCCTTCGTATTTCATAAGTATGTATTATACCGCAAATTCATTAGCACTCTTGAATGCGGAGTGCTAAAAGCGTATACTATTTAAAGATATGGCAAAACGTGATTATTATGAAGTTTTAGGTGTTGGAAAAAGTGCTAGCGATGATGAAATCAAAAAGGCCTTCAGGAGGCTGGCTGTTCAATACCACCCAGATAAAGAGGGTGGCGATGAAGATAAGTTTAAAGAAGTCAACGAGGCCTACGAAATTTTGAAAGACAAGCAAAAGCGCCAGCGTTATGATCAGTTCGGCCACGCTGGTGTGGGTGGTGCTAGTGGTGGTGGTAACGCGGGCGGCAATCCATTTGAAGGATTTGATTTTGGCGGTTTTGGTGGCGCCGGTGGTCAAAATATCAATTTTGACTTTGGTGATATTTTTGGGCAGTTTTTCGGTACCGCCAATCAACAGCAGAATCGCCCGGCGCATGGTCGCGATGTAGAAACCGACCTGACGCTTAGTTTTGAAGAGGCTGTATTTGGTAAGGATATTAAGTTAAAGATCAACTTGGATGATGAGTGTAGTCAGTGTAAAGGTACCACTGTAGAGCCTGGTTACAGCATGAAAACGTGTGATGAATGTAAAGGGGCCGGTTACATTGTGCACACTATGAATAGCATGTTCGGTCCCATCAAGCAGCAGGTGCAGTGCCCAGTGTGTCATGGTAAGGGTAGAATCCCTGAAAAAGAATGCACGCGTTGTAAGGGTGCTGGAGTGGAGCGAAAAAATAGGGAATTGACCGTTAAGATTCCGGCCGGCGTTGATGACGGCGCAACAATCCGTTTACGCGAACAAGGCGAAGCGATCGCCGGCGGACGCAAAGGTGACTTGTATGTCCACACTCACGTTAAGCCACATAAAAAGTTCACTCGTGAAGGCGATCTGATTTTAAGTGAAGAGCATATCAGCATGGTTAACGCCGCGCTGGGTGCTGAGCTGGATGTGGAAACGGTTGATGGTATTGTGACCATGAAAGTACCTGCCGGAACGCAGAGCGGTACGGACTTTAAGCTGAGTGGTCACGGCGTACCACACCTTAACCGCGCCACCCGCGGCGCGCATATTGTGAGTGTGATTGTTGATACACCAACCAAACTGAGCAAGCGGCAAAAAGAGTTGTTGCAAAGTGAATTCAGTCGTATATGAGCATGTGCAGCTGCCGCAAGCTCAATATGAGGATGTCATGGTAATTGCTCACAGCCTAGGGCATCGATCTGTTAATAATAGCCTTCAATACGCTAATAATTTAGCCAGGGGATATTATTTCAAGAGCCTATCTCTGATAACAAACGAACGATTTCTCCCAAGCTGTGAGCAGCTACATGTCATGCTATTGACATAACTTTATCAAGAGTGTATAATAAATAAGAGTAATTTACTAATCGAAGTGCAGAAGCTATGAATACACCCGTTATTGTTTTTTGCTTAACTATCTCTCATGATAAGAGGGGTTATTTTAAGTATGGCGAGGCAAAGAATCTGCAGTTTAGGCATTCGCTTTTTGCACTAGCTCAACATATTGAGTCGGCTAGTTCTTCGTCGGTAGGATATGTGCTGATTGACGATTTACGTGAGGGTGGTAACTTTGATAAATATTACGTTTTAAGCACCATTTCGGATAAAGGCTTAATCTTTACCGAAGTTAAAAAAACCATTTGTCCAAAAGTAGTAATTAATCGGCGTAAGGATGAATTATATTTTCACCCTTTGCTCTCTGAGGCTCCATGGAAGATATATAATGACTCTCAAATTGCGAAGCTTGGAAATAAGAAAACCTGCCATGAATTGTTCGGCGATTTCATGCCGCTAACGATGAGCGTCAATCGTGATACTAATACCGATGCTATAAAGACTTTCGCTAACAGCATATCGGATGATAAAGTAGTGCTAAAGCCCCTTAGGCTGAATGGCGGTCGAGGTATTGAGGTGATAGCGCGAGCCGATTTGAGTGATTACATTACCGCATTAGATGAACCGCTTATATTACAAGAATTTATTGAAACTTCTGAGGGGGTTGATGGATTGGTGGCCGGTAGGCATGACGTTAGGTTGTATACGGTGGACGGAGAGATTTCACTCATGGCTATTCGTCAACCTGCTGAGCATGGCTATCTTGCAAATACATCGCTTGGGGGTAGTATTGAATTCAGGGGCGCTTCTGCTATACCTGCGAATTTACGTATGACTGCACAACGAGTTATCGATGAACTAAACAGTATAAGTGAGCATTATTTTGTCAGCCTTGATTTCTTCTTTGGCAACAATAGGTGGTACCTTGTCGAGGTTAATGATCAACCAGGCGTGCCTGCTGAATATCAAACGGCGTATGCTGAAACAATACTAAAAGCAATTGCAGATTCAGTATGGGAGTATATAAATGGCTGATTATATGAACGACATAACTCAACTCAACATAACCGCGCGCTTAATAACCGAAGAGGCGATTAGGCGAGGCTATAAAATCGAACTTATTCGCAACAGGACGGCTGACAGTACGAGCCTTGTTAGGTGTGAAAAGAATAATAAAGAGTTCTATTACCGCAGCCTGTATAGTGCACTAACACCTTCGTATGCATTATATGCTTCAAACGATAAAACATTATCACAACTTTTGCTTGAGCGGAACGGAGTACCTGTGCCAAGTGCGATAGTTGTTTCTCCCGAAACAGAATCTTACATGGCTGAAGAGTTTTTAAAAGTCGCTGGAGAAGTTGTTGTTAAGCCTGCAAGCCTTAACCACGGCGACGGTATCACTGTTGGTGTAAAAACAGTAGATGAGCTCAAAAGAGCAATGGAGTATGCGCGTACTCAGCCAAATGCGCTCGAAGGTGTTCTTGTGCAGCAGATGGTAGCTGGTGAGGAGTATCGGTTTCTCGTTTTGCAGGGAAAGGTAATCGCCGTGGCAACAAGGCGGCCGCCATATGTCATAGGAGACGGCAAGCTGAAGATAAAAGAACTGATTGACATAATTAATAATGACCCAGCTCGCTCAGATGGGCATTCGACGGCGCTTACAAAGATTAGTATTAAAGACGTCATGCAACATAACTCAGATGGATTCATAGATTTAATCCCAGCAAAAGGCGAGCGTATCGATGTTCTAAAAACGACAAACTTGAGCCGTGGCGGGTATGCGATTGACTGCACCGACAAGGCGTCGCCAGCCATAAAGCGTATAGCCGTGGAGGCGGCAAAGAGTTGCCTTTTGGAAATAGCAGGAGTTGATATCATTACGCAAGATATTGAGGCGGAAACTACGCAGGGCAGTTATGTCATAGAAGTAAACAATTGCCCCGGAATAAGAATGCATGTCTTCCCGACCATAGGAAAAAGCCGCGACGTAACAAAAAAATTATTTAATGCGATAGAAAAAACGGCGCATCCGATTGGCGGAAAACTTAAACACATCGGTCGCGTCGAAGAGATTGCGCTTCCCGCCCTTGCTGGACCGCTAAAGTTTAAGGCGCGTATTGATAGTGGCGCAACTGTTTCTTCGCTTTGGGCCTCAAGCATAAAAGAGAATAACGGCAAGCTCGCATTTACATTATTCGATACCGGTTCGGCTTTATATGACGGCCAGGTGCATACGACTACGCAATTTTCAAAACGTATCGTGACCAGCTCGATGGGCCACTCGCAGGAGCGTTACCAAATCAAGGCGACAGTCATCGTCAAAGCTAAAAAAATCCATGCCACATTTACTCTTGCAGATCGTTCAAAGCAGATATATCCAGTCCTTATTGGTCGTAATGTTCTTCGTAACAAGTTTATTATTGATGTGTCAAGTGGAAGCATCGATAATCGAGCAGAAGCTCTAAATAAGCAGCCGCTTATGGAGATAAAATAAGGATGAAAATTGCTATTTTAACGGGTACTCACCGAAAAAACTCAGCATACAAAACCATGAACGCCCTTAATAGCAGGGGACAGGTCACTTGTGAGCTAGTGCACTATGACGATGTCATGATCACTATTGATGAAAATCAAGAATCGTGCACTTTCTATCATGATGCCGAGCC
>CALEKV010000205.1 GCA_937902525.1 uncultured Candidatus Saccharibacteria bacterium
TGGGATCGTGGTTTTCTACATTAGCGGTATTCGTCTGGGTTCTGCTGGCGGCAATACTTATTTTCTTCGTACTGTCCGAATGGCTGGACAGACAAAGCCCAATTAAAATAAAGGGGTAAAGAAAAAGCCCCGCAGGTCGGGACCTTTTCATGGTGCGGATGAGAGGACTTGAACCTCCACGGGGTTGCCCCCACTAGTACCTGAAACTAGCGCGTCTACCATTCCGCCACATCCGCATGTGCGCTGATAAAGACTCCGATATCATATCTGTTCTTTCGGCAATTTTCAAGTATGTTCACCCAAGATGTTTATGCTATGATAGCAAATAGGCACTTAACATCTTACTTCAGAAACGGGTACATAAACAGCATGAGCAAGGTTGCACATTATCTACAAGAACATTTATTGGGGGAGGTAACGGCAAGCGAGGACGCTCGTACGTTTTTCTCGACCGACAGCAGTATATTCCACGTTACACCGTCCATAATCGTCTATCCGCGCACCGAACAAGACGTGCGCAAGACAGCCCGCTTCACTTGGCAGCTAGCTGAACGCGGCCGTGTCCTGCCTATCACGGCCAGAGGAGCGGGGACCGACCAGAGCGGTAGCGCGATCGGGCCTGGCATCGTGCTGGTATTTCCCGCTCACATGAACCGTATCGTGCAGCTCGACATGAAAACAGGTAACACTGTCGTTGAGCCCGGGCTGATGTACGGCAGGCTGCAGCAGACGTTGCACACCCACGACCGGTTCCTGCCGCCGTATCCGGCAAGCTTCGACTATAGCACCATCGGCGGGGCTGTCGGCAACAACGCCAGCGGCGAGAAATCGTTCAAATACGGTTCGACCGAAGACTACGTCAAAGGACTTCGCGTCGTCCTCGCGAACGGTGAAGTTATCACCACGGGCCGACTGGCTAAACGCGAGCTCAGTAAGAAACTTGGGCTGAGCACCTTCGAAGGCGAGATTTATCGCCAGCTCGACACCTTGATCGAAGAGCATAAAGATACCCTTAAAGCGATGGAACTGGGCGTCAGCAAGAACACCGCAGGCTATAACCTGGCAGACGTGAAACAGGCAAACGGGTCGTTCGACCTCACGCCGCTGTTCGTCGGCAGCCAAGGGACACTGGGCCTCATTACCGAGATAACCCTTGCCACCGAGGAATTCAACCCCGAGACGACGCTATTCATGGCATCGTTCGATAGTGTCGATAGCGCATGTGAAGCAGTCACCGAACTCAGGCATCTGCCCGATCGGCCCAGCTCGATAGAAATGGTTGATGGCCATTTGCTGTCATTCGTTAACCGCCTTAATCCGAACCAGCTTAAAGGCGTCGTGGATACCCCCATCCCATCGATGATGTTGTTCATAGAATATGACAATGTGGGTGACCGTAATCGTAAAAAATGCGCTAAACGCACCCGTCGCATCCTCGACAAACTCGCGACCAAATACGAGCAAGCTGATGAGTATGAAAGCCGCATGCGCCTGTGGAAGGTGCGGAATGCCAGCTCCAGCCTGCTGTCACACACTGAAAACCGGCTCAAAGCTGTTCCTATTATCGACGATGCTATCGTACCCGTCGCGTCGCTTGCAGAGCTAATCAAGGGCGCATATGCATTATTCGCCGCGGCCAAACTGCAAGTCGCCGCCTGGGGACATGCCGGCGACGGCAATATTCACCTACAGCCCTTCTTCGACCTCGCACAGCTTGGTGATCGGCAGCGGGCATTCCGCCTGTACGAAGATGATTACAAACTCGTGCTCAGCCTGGGAGGCAGTACTAGCGGTCAGTCAGGTGACG
>CALEKV010000206.1 GCA_937902525.1 uncultured Candidatus Saccharibacteria bacterium
AATAGAGCCAGACGCTGGTTCCAGCAACGCAAAGGCGGCAAAGGCCAGGAAAGCGATTACGAGGTTAGTAAAAGGACCGACCAACGCTACCAGTGCAACGCCCCACTCGCCATACTTTAGATTATTCGGGTTAAACGGTACCGGCTTAGCACCGCCAAAGACCGGTAGATTGCTAACAGCCAAGATTAATGGCAGCAAGACGGTCATAAATGGATCAATGTGTTTTATAGGATTCAACGTCAGCCGACCGCTATGCTTTGCAGTATCATCACCCAGCCAATACGCCATAAACCCGTGCATGGCTTCGTGGAGAGTCATCGATACCAGAATAACACCTAAGATAATCAAAATATAAGCTATATCCATTAGCACAATTATACCACCTTGACTAAAGTAATAAAACAGAGTAAACTAGTACGGATTGTAATAATTAAGTAAAGGAACGTAATGGCATCAAAGTGTGAACTAACCGGCAAGGGCAAGCAGTTCGGCCACAATGTGAGCTTCTCTTTGCGTCGCACAAAGCGTGTCTTTAAGCCAAACCTACAAAAAAAGACCTTCACGGTCAATGGCCAAAAAGTCACCATGATATTGTCAACCCAGGCAATACGCACGCTAAAAAAGAAAGGCCTCATGGGAACAAGCGTAGCACAATAGTGGCCACACTAAACCCTAGAGCATAACAAGTACTTCGGCCGCAAGCCGAAGTATTTGTTATTAGATGTCAGCATAGCAACTGAGACTATGTGCGTTTAATTGCAACGACCGTCATAGATTGAGGCAGGGCTGCAGATCCCTTAATTTTAAACTTTTCCACTTGCTCAACAGGGGCACCAAGCTCACTAGTGAACGTATCTAATGTATCCTGAGGCACTTCATACTTAAGGCCTGGATCGGCATAATGGACGGGAATGACAACTTTTGGTTCCACCTGACGCACTATGGCTGAAGCATTCGTTGCGTCAAGCGTATAGCCGCCACCGCCAACGGGCAGCACTAATATATCTACAACACCAATTGTCTCTAGCTGATCATCACTAAGCTTGTCTTTGATATTCCCAATCAACCCAATACGGACATCTCCCATGTCAATGTGGTAGATTGTAGCCAGCCTTTCATCTGTTTCCATATCAATGTGACGCGTTGCTGCTGTCGCCCTGATAAAGAAGTCGCCCACCTCATATTCACCCGGAGCTTGAATGATAACACGAGCCTCAGAATTTTCTACCGCAAACCGCGGCTCAGTAGCGAGCTCAATCTCATCTTTAGTTTTGATATCTTTTAGCCCAACCAGGGACAGTTTGGGATCGGCAATGAGGGTTGTCTTTTTTGTAGATAAAACAACGCAGTTGCCGCCTTTATATTCAATCTCAAACATAATCTCTCCTGTTATCCTTTCAGAATATTATCGGCATCCAGCAAAATAGAGTGCTTGTTTGCCAGGATGCCACTTATAAATTTGTCGTGAACGCTTAGGCGGTAATAGAATTCTTCATACTTCATAACGGTATATGTCAGCTCCCGCCCTTCATGCGTCTCTATCAATTTTACCAAATCACTCAC
Organism: uncultured Candidatus Saccharibacteria bacterium; assembly: GCA_937902525.1. Classification (GTDB taxonomy): domain Bacteria; phylum Patescibacteriota; class Saccharimonadia; order Saccharimonadales; family Saccharimonadaceae; genus Saccharimonas. Next base: position 1,564 of record CALEKV010000206.1, read on the forward strand.
CTTTTGATTAGAGGTGTCACCGACAATCAGCAAGTCGATTTGACTCGCAGAGCCCCGTACTAAAACACCAGCCGCTATAATGACACGTGCACCACCGAGTTTTTTAGCAACCAGCTGCCATTCAGGCGCATCCGCCAGAACCTTTGTACGCGCACTTGACTCCGTTTTATGATCACCGAAAATCTCCCTGAATGGTACGTAATATTCATACAGTTGGTTAACTTCATAATAAAGCTTATTTTCAGCGGTAGCATTAGTGATGACACCAACTTCAAGCAAATTCGACAGCTCCCGGCGAACAGAATTTATTTGTTCGTCTATTAACCTGGTAATTTCGCGCACGTAAAAAGATTTACCTGGATTATTCAAAAACAAATGCAAAAGCTTTACCCGTGTCTTTGAACCAAATAATGCGTCTATCATATTTATTAGTGTTCCCTATTATTATGCACATATGATATCACGAATTGTTCAGATTATCGAGAGCATGAGCAATGTATGTATACGCCTCATCCAACGGCAACCAGTTTATGTGTTCGTTCCGTTTGAACCATGCCAGCTGACGTTTGGCCAAGCGCCAGTCCTTAACAATGGACATCTGCTTAACTTCATCAAGCGATAGCTCATTATCATGGTAGCGGCGCAATAGCGGGTAAATATTCCCCTTCATAGCTTCACTCTCCCAGCCATATTGCGCAGCCAAACCCTTCGCCTCATCATCAACGCCATTTATAAAAAGTTGTTCCGTCCTACCGACGATTCTTGCTCTTAGGGAATCTCTATCCGTAGTAATTCCTACAATTATCGTGTTTTCAACTGGCATACTGCGCCTCTTTAAAACATAACCGTTACGCAATATTGTATTTATTACATATCGTTTGTTCAAAGAGTTTTCCGGTAATGTAATGTTGTTATCAGCACAATACTTGTGTAACCCCCCTAAACTCCATTGCTCTAGCTGCTCGCGCTGTTCGCTAGACGATTCAGGCGGAAAATCGTAATCAAATAGCACTGCATCAACATATAGCCCGGTCCCACCAGCCAACACAGGGACATGTCCACGGCGGCGAATTTCAGCAATTTTTTTATTGGCATACTGTTTAAAATCAGCCGCCGTAAAGCGCTCCCCAGGCTTAACTAAATCAAACCCCCAATGGGGCACGCCGTCACGTTCATTCATAGTTGGTTTTGCCGCACCAATATCCATGCCTTTATAAATCGCCTTTGAGTCCGCAGATATAATTTCACCACGATAGCGTTTAGCAACTTTGATTGACAAAGCGGTTTTACCACTTGCAGTGGGGCCAACAATAACGACTAAAGGTCGGGCTTCCATCTTATATCCATAAAGCTATCGACAACATAATTTGTAATTGCCACCCCTTCATGTGATAGCAAATGAGCCTGTGCTTCCATGCCGCCATGAAAGCCTTTAGCTAAGCCGCCAAACCGGTTAACCAACCGATGCCACGGTAAAGTTGGGTCGCCAAAATGAGCGATTCTTCCCACAATCCGAGCGGCATGCGCCTGCCCAGCCAGCGCGGCGAGGTCGCCATAAGTAGTCACCCTGCCCTCTGGGACCTGGGTCATCAGTTCACATACCCTCTGCCTGAAATTACCACCCTGCATAGCGCCCTACCGCATACTCCACCTCTCCCCAAGTGGCGCAACGCGTTACGGGTAAACTGGTGTTTTGGTGCGCTTTTTGCCAGGGATAGTCACCAAACCATATTGCCAAAGGCGTACCATGGGCGACAACCGTTTCCAAATAATCTAGGTTATCGTCCACCATAATATCAGCTTTTAGCTGAGCACACACTTCGCCCTTAGGTCGATCTGACCCCACGTGCTCAACTGATGTAAAGCAGCCGTCAAAATAGCGCTCAATCATCTGATTAGTCGCCGCCATCACTTCAGGCGAACGTGCCGTGACTAGGTGGAGATTGTGTAACTGCGCAAGCGCATTCACCGTTTTGATTGCTGCCGAAAGCGGTAGAAGCTCACCAAACTCCCGAGAAAGCTGAATCTGATGCAATCGACGAAATACCTCCGCGCGGTCATTCGATTGCCATTCAGGATTTTTGGAAAGGTGTGCGTTTGCCAGTGTTACCTGTCCTTGATATTGACGATTATACGACTCCACCAAATATGGCGTCGTTTCAATAAGCACATCGTCGCAATCAATCGCGATAGTTAGGCGATTTGTCATTCCAACCCTTTTAGGTAAGCCGCTAACTCACCCAATGCCACCTTGCTTTCGCCTTCCTGTGTTCGCATGCTTACCTCGCGCGCTTCCACATCCTTAGGGCCAATGATCAACTGTACTGGTATTTTAAAGGCTGAGGCTTCACGAATCTTTTTCCCCAAAGACTCATTCCGATTGTCAACCTTATAGCGTAGCGTATTATACCTTAGCGGACTCATTAGTACCGTTTGGTCTAAAATATTTTTAATCTCCGAAACATAATCCTCGACGGTTTCGTTAACAGTCAGAATACGCAGCTGTTCCGGGGCAGCCCAAAACGGGAACCACCCAGCCGTGTGTTCTATAAACACAGAAAGAAACCGCTCGATAGAGCCAAGCAAGGCGCAATGTATCATAACCGGGCGTTCCGTGCCACCATCACTTCCGGCATATTCAAGACCAAACCGCCCCGGCTGTACAAAATCCAGCTGAACCGTAGCCACCTGATGTTCGCGACCGATAGCGTCAGTCGCCATAAAGTCAATTTTTGGACCGTAAAAGGCAGCCTCTCCGTCTTGCTCAAAAAACGTTAAGCCGTTTGCAATAACCGCATTCCGCAGCTGGCTTTGCGCCTTCGCCCACAAATCCTTGTCGCCCAAATAGGCATCGGTATCGTCACGATAACTTAAACGCACTCTTAGTTCCATGCCAATTGTCTGATACAACTCACGTGCGCTGGCCAGCAAGCCGTTTATCTCATCTTCAATCTGATCAGCACGACAAAATACGTGACTGTCATCTTGAGTCAACGAACGTACACGGTTGAGCCCGCCAAGCTCACCCGTTTTTTCATCACGATAATCAGTAGTCGTTTCCAAAAAACGCACCGGCATATCCCTGTAACTACGTGGCTTAGACGCAAATATTTGCGTATGGTGGGGACAGTTCATCGGCTTTAAAGCCATCTTATCGCTTGTTTCCTGGCTTGTTACCAAAAATAGCTCATCACCAAATTTAGCCCAGTGCCCAGATGTTTCGTACAAGTCTTTTTTTGTAATGTGCGGCGTCCAGACCTTTTCAAAGCCCCGCGCCATACGCAGTTGGTTTGAATACTCCGCAAGCAGCTCGCGCAACACCGTACCCCGCGGCGTAAAAAGCGGCAGACCTGAGCCAACAAGATTTGACATTGTGTAAAGCTCAAGGTCACGGCCCAATTTGCGGTGGTCACGACGCTTTGCTTCTTCAAGCATCACCAAATACTTATCAAGTTCGCCCTGACTAGCAAACGCCACGCCATATAGTCGTTGCATCTGCGGATTCGTTTCCTTGCCACGCCAATATGCCCCAGCGACTCGCATGAGTTTAAATGCACCGACCTTGCCAGTGCTTGCCACGTGAGGGCCCCGACACAAATCAGTAAAATCGCCATCCGTGTAAAAAGACACATTTTCAATCTTACTATCACCATCCGCAACCAACCCGAGCTCATTGACATCCAGATCCTTTGCAACTGTCGTCCCTGCGCGCTTTAGGTCGTTTAGAAGTTCAACCTTATATGGCTGATGCCCTTCTTCCGCCCAAGCTATCCCTTCGTCAACGCTTTTCTCGCTGCGCTCAAATGTATAATCCGCCTGAATCACCTTACGCATTTCGGCTTCAATTTTTTTAAAATCACCATCGGATATTTTCGTATTTCCTAGATCAATATCATAATAAAAACCATTTTCGACAACCGGTCCGACACCAAATTTAGCATGTGGCCACAAATGTTGCACAGCTTGTGCGGTAATATGCGCAAGGCTGTGGCGCATTGCGTTGAGTTCTTGATTGTTCATCTGCTACTCCTTATCTACTGATAACTTTTAGTGTAAATAAAAACATGCGATGTGAAAGTTCGATCGACCAAACTTATTTATCGCATGTCTCGGGTCCACATTTAGCGGACGGTTCCACCGGACTTCCTGAAGGCTCAGGCGCTCATGAAGCAACGTTCTCGCACGGCACTCCTTCCCGCGGGACTCCAGAGGTGGTTAGGCTCAATCATCGTCCAGGGTTTATATTAGCGCAATGGGCACCATATTGCAAATTCATATCTGTTCTGGTAATATGCTTTTGTGGTCGTGTCGGCAAATACAGAGGGACTGGCATGACTACACCCTGTTTATAATTCGTTAGGCTTGGGTGATTAGCTCATTTGGCTAGAGCGTCTCATTGACGTTGAGAAGGTGGTAGGTTCGAATCCTACATCGCCCACCACAGTAAGAATCCCATCTTTAGTGGGATTTTTATTTTGCCATCATGCCCAGTTATAATAACTTTTCCACACGATTCTTATAGTAAATTTATATCCGTTCATGCATGCTATGATATAAGCGTCCATAATCCCTACTATTGACATATCATTACGCTTGTGCTATTATGTAACCATGAGCAACCATCACACACATTCGGCCCTGGAACTCATAAACTTACGTTTTGAGTACGATAAGACCTGGAGCCAGGCAAAAAAAGACAGTAAAGCCTATTCATAATAGGCCTGCAGTCGGCAGCTACCCCCCCCTTATATCAGGGGGAGCTTGTTATCCCCATTAATCTATGTACTTATCCACTAGCATTTTACTTTGCTGTATGACAATATATATACATGTTTTGTATATATTGTCACAACCCAGAAACTCAAGTTATTAACAGCCGACCTCATGTCAAAACACCACAAGTATGGCGGCGGCGGCGCTGTTTGCAGTGTAAGAAAACCTTTACAACACACGAACGCCCAGTTATGGATGCTAAATTATCCGTTCTACATAAGAAAAATGGCCAAACAGAGCCATTTTATCAAGGAAAGATTATTCACTCTATAATCCGCAGCTTTGCCCATGACGAGCAATTTGGAATAAATAACGCCCTACCACTCAGCGACACCATTGTCTCCCTGTTATTGCCAGTTGGGCAGAGTATGACTACAGCGCAGATTGCCACCACATGCCACGCAGTTTTGCAGCGATTCGATGCCACGGCGGCGGCGCATTATGCATTTGCGCACAACCAATTTATGGGCCAAAAACGCCGCCGTAAAGGTATATAGAGCTAGCGCTAATTTTAGTTACACTCTTTAGTTACTGACTTTTTTTATCTTCCCTAGACAATTTACTAGCTTTCGCCGCAGCCTGAGATTGCAACGTCGCCTTTTCAGTAACATCAAACTTATCCAGGTATTTGCCAAGAGCTAGCCGCGTCTGGGCATTATATGATGCCGCGGAATTAAAGCAAATTGACGTAATCGGCATAAGAATCCACTGTAGTATCATGAGCACCGTTCGGCGACGCCGATACCGCTCTGGCCGAGGTGGTAGCATTTTTAACATCAATAATATCGTCACAAAAATACCAACCATGGCTATACGCTGAATAAAACTCACTACTTCCGGTAGTTGGTGCGCTGCGATGCTATGCGAAGCCTGTGGATTGACTAATAGCGGCACCCAACCGCCGAAGGCAACCAAAAC
>CALEKV010000207.1 GCA_937902525.1 uncultured Candidatus Saccharibacteria bacterium
GTCGCCGACGTCATGTACGTCGAGCCCCAGAAAATGGGACGAGCTATGCGGATAGAAGCGGCGAATGGCACGTTTGTCCGTCGAATCACTGATAAGACCGAGCGCTTTGAGCTCCTGGCCGATGATTTTCTCGGCGAAGCTTTCGACTTCTTGCATCATGATACCAGGCTTCAACTGATCCATGATTGCTGCCTGTGCTGCCTGCACGGCCTCGTACACGGCGGTTTGCCTGGGGCTAGGTGTTCCCTGGTGTAGAGTTCGGGTAATATCTGCCGCGTAGTGCTCTATTTCGGCGCCGACGTCGATGACGACAAAGTCTGTCGGGGCGATGGGACTGTTGTTTGTCACATAATGCAGCGTCGTTGCATTGGGACCCGCCGCGACAATGGGTGCATAGGCGTGTCCGGCCGCCCCGGCCGCGCGGAAGGCGTGGGTAATAGCCGCTTCCACTTCATATTCGTGGTGCATTGCGGAGAAATCAGTGCTGTCTTCTAACGAGGCAAGGGTTTTCTTGGTAAGCGCGATAGCCGCCCGCATGCAATGTAACTCCTCGGGTTGCTTGCGGGCGCGGAGTCTTGTCAATACTGGACGGAGATCATGCGCGACCGCTTCGGGCACGAGCCGGTGGATTTTGGTCAACGTGCGCTTCCGTCCGGGATTGGCGTAGATACCATAGGTGCTGATATATGCCGCGGGCGCGAGCGGAGCGGCGAACATTCCCCGACGTTTGATAATCGTTTCAAGCTTGTGCCAGCCCTCGTCATCATCATATATGTCCGCAATGCCCGAACGGCTGCGCAGTACGTCAAAATCGACCGCACCATCGAACGTCGCTCGCGTGTCGCTTCGTCCAGGCACGATGATAAACTCTTCGCTTTGCGTAATAACAACCACGGCATCAGGCACATCCACCCCTGTCAGGTACCAAAAATTACTGTCTTGGGTAAAAGGAAGCGTCGTGTCGGCGGTACGCTGCAGCAAGCCGTTCGCGGGAACGATGATCGGCAATATCTGCTCGGATTCGCGGCGTAATACTTGGCGGTTTCGGCGAAAAAAATCAGCAGGAAGCGGGGCAATCATGGCACTAGTATACATTTTAGCCATAGAAAAAGTCACCCGGATTCAAAACTGTGCAGTTCGCAGGGGCTAGACTACTGGTTTGCTACGATAACGTCTTCAGGGGTGAGCTTTTGGTCGCCCACGCAAGCGGCATCGTTGAGAAAGGTTCTTGTTTCGAGAATACCAACAGTGGTTTCTTTGGGCGTGCGGACCAGATTCATACCGCTGCACGCGTATGTATGGTCAGCAGTCTCTGCCGTTCCATCAGGATGAAAGATTATTTGCTCCATACTTGTCTGGGAGTTGCCCGTGTTATCTATGTATCCATGATGCTCACACCCTGCCAACGCAAGCGCTCCCATCAGACCTGCCGCAACTTTAACGCCGACTCTACCTCGTTCCATGATTCATGAACTCCTTATTTACCTATATTAGCACAAATTAAATATAAATGCAACCTTG
>CALEKV010000208.1 GCA_937902525.1 uncultured Candidatus Saccharibacteria bacterium
AGAAGGAATTGTAGCGTGTTTTCGTTATGAAGGGGGGGTTTTGAGACTCAGGTTATTATACAACCATTATTGATTCACCCTTAAATAACTGGTAAAATGGTGGGAATGGAAGCATTATTAAACGCGATTACGAGCCTAGGCATTTTTGCCGTATTATTTGTAATTTTTGCCGAAAGCGGCTTGCTAATCGGGTTCTTTTTCCCTGGCGACAGCCTACTGTTCACCGCCGGATTTTTAGTCCAGCAAGGTATTTTTAATATAAACATCGTGGTGTTTGCGCTACTGCTGTGGGTAGCGGCCATGCTGGGCGAAACCACCGGTTATATATTTGGCCGGAAGGTAGGCCGTAAATTGTTTGAACGCGAAAATACCCGGATATTCCGCAAAGAGCGGTTGGTCGCGGCCGAAAACTTTTATAAAAAACACGGCTCGCTCACCATTGTGCTGGCTTGTTTTGTGCCGATTATTCGCACCTTTGTACCCATTATAGCCGGCGTTAGTAAAATGGAAATCCGCAAATTTGTGCCATTTAATATTTTGGGTACCTTTTTATGGACACAAAGCTTTGTGTATTTAGGCTACTTTGCCGGCGCACAACTAAAGCGAATGGGTATAAATGTGGAAGTTGCAGCACTGATTATTATCTTTTTGTCAGTTTCGCCAATGTTATACCACGCCCTCAAAAGCAAAGGTGGCATTAAGGGCCTGTGGGCCGCCACCAAGCAAGAACTCGCAATTGTGCTTGGCAAGAATAGATAGTACTATTTACACTTACAACAACTGTCTTAAATATTGGCCGGTGTAGCTGGCGGGGATTTTGGCAACTTGTTCTGGTGTGCCAGTGGCAATTACATACCCACCGCCCGCACCACCTTCTGGGCCCATATCGATAATGTAGTCGGCACATTTGATAACTTCGAGGTTGTGCTCAATAATTATCATAGTATTACCGCCTTCAACTAACCGATTTAAAATCTCGAGCAATTTTTTAACATCAGCCGTGTGCAAGCCGGTTGTGGGCTCATCCAAGATATACAGAGTCTTACCGGTGCTACGCCGGCTAAGTTCGGTAGCGATTTTGATGCGCTGGGCCTCGCCGCCACTAAAAGTAGTAGCGGGCTGACCAAGTGTGATGTAACCCAAGCCAACTTCAACCAGAGTTTTGAGCTTACGACCTATATTTGGTACGTTTTCAAAAAACTCACAGGCCTGCTCAACGGTCATACTTAATACATCGCTAATGGTTTTGCCTTTATATTTGATTTCAAGCGCCTCGCGATTGTAGCGTTTACCATGACACTCTGGGCATTGTACATATACGTCTGGCAAAAAGTGCATTTCGATTTTTATCACACCATCACCTTGGCAATTTTCGCACCGCCCGCCCTTAACGTTAAAGCTAAAACGGCCTGCTTTATAGCCCTTAATGTTTGCTTCAGGCATACTGGCGAACAGTTCGCGTATTTGCGTAAATACGCCCGTATATGTTGCCGGGTTGCTACGCGGTGTGCGGCCAATGGCGGATTGATCAATCACAATCACTTTGTCCAATAGGCCAATGCCCTTTATGTCACTGTGCGCACCGGCAACAGTTTGGGCACGGTTCAACTGCGCCAAAAGCTCATTGGCTACAATATCATTAACAAGCGTGCTTTTACCGCTACCGCTAACGCCGCTCACTACCGTTAATATGCCTAAAGGAAAATCTACGGTAATGCCTTTTAAGTTATTTTCTTTGGCACCAATCACCGTTAGCTTACGGTCTTTAGTAACAGCGCGCCGCTTTTTAGGCACGGCAATTTTTTGCGTACCTGCCAAATATTGGCCGGTAATGCTATCTGGGTTGGCCGCCACCTCTGCCGGTGTACCTGCGGCGATAATCCGCCCGCCGTTTACACCCGCTTTAGGACCAACGTCGATTAAATAATCCGCGTGCGCAATCGTGTCTTCATCATGCTCCACCACAATCACGCTATTACCAAGGTCGCGCAACTCCCTTAGGGTGTCAATTAACTTGTCATTATCGCGTTGGTGCAGGCCGATTGACGGCTCGTCAAGCACATATAACACACCTTGCAGCTTACTGCCTATTTGAGTGGCCAAACGAATACGTTGCGCCTCCCCACCACTTAAAGTGTTAGCGGCGCGGCTCATTTCAAGATAATTCAGGCCAACGTTATTCATAAACCCAAGACGAGCTGTTACCTCTTTCATAATTGGCTTAGCAATAAACAGCTCTTGCTCGGTTAATACCGTGCTAGCAATCGATTCCAGCGCATCTTCTACGCTCAAATCGCACATATCCATTATATTCATACCGTGCACGGTAACGGCTAGCACTACCGGTTTTAAGCGACGACCATGGCATGCCCGGCATTTACGCTCGCGCATAAAGCGTTCAATATCTTTTTTCATAAATTCACTATCAGTTTCGCGGTAGCGGCGTTCCAGGTTTGGTATTACACCTTCATAGGTAGAGTCGTAGTAGCGATTTCCGGCCAAGTTGATTCGATATTTTTGTTCACCAGTGCCATATAACACCTTAAAAACCGCATCATCGCTGAGTTGATTGACTGGCACTTGAAGGCTGAAACCGTGTTCGTCTGCTACCTCAGCCAGGCGTTTCATATACCACGCATCGGCATTGAAACGGTTATATGGGCGGATTGCCCCTTCAGAAATTGTTAAGTTAGGGTTCAAAACCAAATCCGGGTCAATTTCCATGCGGAAGCCAAGGCCAGTGCAAGTAGGACACGCACCCTGTGGCGCGTTAAAGCTAAACAGCCGCGGCTCAAGCTCGGGAATGTCTTCGCCTGGGTGGTCTACGCAGGCGTAACGCTGGCTCAGCGTGGCTATCTCACCCGTGTCTGCGTTCATTACCTGAACCACTCCATCTGCAATATTAAGAGCTTGTTCAATAGATTGACTGAGTCGGCTTGAAATGTCGGCCTTTACAACCACGCGGTCAATCACTAGCTCAATATCGTGTTTGTAATTTTTTTGCAGTTCAGGGAACTCGTCAAGCGCATACACCACACCGTCCACCCGCACACGAGCATAACCCAATTTTTGATATTGCTCCGGGATATGTTGGAACTCGCCTTTTTTTTGACTGACAATCGGCGCCAAAATCATGAGCCTTGCGCCCTCAGGTTGGTTCATTACTTCCGTGACAATACTTTCTGCAGTACGCCGTTGCACCGCTTTGCCACACACTGGACAATGTGGCACGCCTATGCGGGCAAATAACAAACGTAGATAATCGTAAATCTCTGTCACTGTTGCAACAGTACTGCGCGGATTACGACTGGTTGACTTTTGGTCGATACTAATTGCCGGGCTTAGGCCATCAATACTATCGACATCTGGCTTGTCCATAATACCCAAGAACTGTCGCGCATAGCTGCTTAAGCTTTCTACGTAACGGCGCTGGCCTTCGGCATAAAT
>CALEKV010000209.1 GCA_937902525.1 uncultured Candidatus Saccharibacteria bacterium
AAAAAGATGATTTTATACCAGTGCCCGTAAAAGAGCTACAGTACAACCGCGCACCAGCCGTAGCTCCGCTGGGCGTTTTGACTCAAAATGACGGGTGGGGTAAATTAAGAATTGACTCAAAGATAGTCGAAAAACACACTGGTATTCTACTTGCTGACCCAGGATTTGCTGAGTCAATTCGTGTCATATATGAAAATCGTCCTGAGTATACTAGAAACCCCGACCCAGAAGCTCAATTGTATGACAGCTTTGTTAACGACCGCGACCGTATAAGAATAGAAGCAGTGCGTAATGCCACCGAGCGTGACCTGGGCGATTTTCATCCAGAGTTTACTGATGAGCGTCTGCCTAGCCTGCTGTTACACTATAAAGCGCGCAATTTCCCAAAAACACTTGGCGAGGGTGAAATGACTGCCTGGGAACAATGGCGCACGGCACGCTTGCGGACACAGTTACCGGCATATGCTACAGCGTTGCAGCGTTTATCTACTACCGAAATAAGTAATGATAAGCGGTATGTATTACAAGAGCTCCAGCTTTGGGCGGAGAGTATTATTGAGATTGCAGAACCAAATTAAGAGGCGTTTGTGACCCAGTGGGGCGCTCTTGATTTGCTATTGGTAATATCGCCTGCTCGTTGGCGTGTGGTCCAGGTAATAAACCAGACTAAACCCCATAACTATAAAAAGATAAACCACTATCATGCCCCATACTGGTACTACGATAGTGGTGCCGCTTATAATTCCGGTTAGCATAAAAACTAATATCGCTTGTATAATGCTCCCAAGCAACGCGCCAGCCATGATAAATACGAGCGCCCCAAGGGCGACATTGCGCAGTAGTTGGTGTCGTTTTTTCTTTGCTTGTGCCATAGATTCTCCAAAATGATGTAAACACATTAACACGGAATGGCTAAAAAGTCAATAACATTTAATACAAATTACGACTGAGATGGGCGCTGTATGTTGTGGGGTGGAAAAAGTTTGCAAAAAGGGGTATACTAGTTGGGATTATTTTGGAGGTGAAAATTGAGCGATTATATTAAGGTTCGCGGTGCGCGTGAGCATAATCTAAAAAATGTTGATATTGAGATACCGCGCGATAGGCTGGTGGTGGTGACCGGTCTTAGCGGTAGCGGTAAATCAAGCCTGGTGTTCGATAC
>CALEKV010000210.1 GCA_937902525.1 uncultured Candidatus Saccharibacteria bacterium
GAGATTCCGAAACGTGACTGGAGTTCAGACGTGTGCTCTTCCGATCTCGATTTCCACGTATCTCGAATCGAAACGCGATGCATCACGGGCGTTGCTGAATGCGATATCATCCGCCACACGCGAAGATGGCATTGGTATTCAGGTGTTGATGCGTCCCGCAAAGGATGGATGGACGAAGGCCTCGATTTTTAAGGCGGAGCAAATCGCCAAAGACAAAGGCAAAAAAACGGGCATTCAATCGCTGATTGCCCCTAAGGATATTATGGAGGCTTTGTGGAAGCCGCCTGAACAAAAGGACGTTAAGCCTGAAGACAAGCAATTGAATGCCGTAGAGCAGGCAATTATTGAGGCGGTGCAGGAGAAGACGCGCTATCCAGGGTTTGAGGTATTGATACGCGTTGTCGTGTCATCTAATACGTCCGCTAGGGCCCAGGCTCTCTTACAGAATATCGTTGCGGCATTTGCTTTGTTTGATTCGCCTAGCTTTAATGGGTTTAAATTTTCGGCGTCGAAAAATATGGAAGAACTAGTCACGGCTTTTATATTTAGGTTTTTTCCACCTGAGGTTTCAAAGAACATATTAAACACCGTGGAGCTTGCGACAATTTTTCACTTACCGGATCAGAATAGCATTCCAAATTCGCAAGTCAAGCGTCAAATGAGCAAGCAAGTCGACGGCCCAACACAGTCTATGGATGATGGGTTACTGCTTGGCTATAACGAGTTTAGGGGTACTAAAAAACCTATCAGGCTGAGCGACAATGATAGGCGCAGGCATATACATATAATAGGACAGACCGGTGTAGGTAAGTCGGTGCTTCAGGAAAACCTAGCCTTCCAAGATATGATGGACGGTCGTGGTTTTGCGTTCGTTGATCCTCACGGCGACTCTGTAGAAGCCTTGTTGAGTAAAGTTCCAAAAGAACGAGTCGAGGATGTGATTTACTTTAATCCAAGCGATATGGACAACCCGGTTGGCCTAAATATGTTTGAATTTGATCATCCAGACCAGAAGGACTTTTTAGTGCAAGAGGCTATAAGTATGCTTTATGGCCTGTACGACCCCGGTCATACTGGCATAGTTGGACCTAGGTTGGAGCATATATTCCGTAACTGCGCACTATTGCTGATGTCGGACCCAGCCGGCGGAACATTCATAGATGTGCCAAAGCTGCTGATTGATGAGCAGTTTATGAAGAGTAAACTTAAGTACGTAACTGACCAGCAGGTACTGGATTTTTGGACTAAAGAATTCCCGGCAAGCCAGCGTTCAAGCGAGGCAGGTGAGGTGATAAGCTGGGTAGTATCTAAATTCGGTCCGTTCATAAGCAACGATGCGATGCGTAATATTATCGGTCAGACCAAGAGCGGCTTTAATTTTGCCGATATAATGAATAATAAAAAAATACTACTAGTAAACTTATCTAAAGGAAAGATGGGTGAGCTGAACTCTAAGCTGCTGGGTATTATATTCGTGATGAAGTTCCAGGCAGCGGCCATGGCGAGAGCTAGTATACCTGAGGAGCAGCGTAAAGACTTTACGCTATACGTGGACGAGTTCCAAAACTTTGCTACTGATAGTTTTGAGACAATTCTCTCCGAGGCCCGCAAGTATAGGCTAAGCCTAACTTTGGGTAACCAGTTCATGACACAGCTAAAAGAAGAGTTGCGCGAAGCTATTATTGGTAACGTTGGCACGACAATTACAGGTCGAATCGGTATAACTGACGCGGAGATTATGGTAAAACGGTATACTCCTGTTTTTGATGCTGAAGACTTAACTAAACTACCAAACTTTGAATCAGTTTGCGTGGCTCAGATACAGGGCGTGCCTTCGGCGCCATTTAGTATGAGCTTGGTGCCTGCGATGGGGCACGCCAACCAGCAATTAAACGATGCGCTTAAGCGGTTATCTGCTGCCAAATACGGTCGTTCACGGGCTCAGGTTGAGAAAGAAATCTTTGATCGATTGCGACCACCGCAGCCGGTAGCGGCACCAGGGTTGTCGCCTAGCGGGGTTGCGATGCCAGGCGCTAAGGCATCATTGCCAAGTTCATCGGGTTCATCGTTCCTTGACGAATGGCTAGCAAAACGTAAGCAGCTTGCAGGGGCCGGTGCGGCTGGTGGTCCTGCGCCAACGGCAACGTCGTCATTTCCTACACCAGCTACCAG
>CALEKV010000211.1 GCA_937902525.1 uncultured Candidatus Saccharibacteria bacterium
GTACATACTGCCTCGGCGCGGGTAACGGTGGGCAAATCAGTGCGCCTGGCCTATATTCCGTTAACATCAAGTTGGGTGATATCGGTTGGGTCAGATGGAGCGTTTTATCATTTTGGTTACTCCCATACGAACTATAAGCCCGTGCTAATTGCAGGCACCAACAAGATGGTACTGCCGCTACCCCCGGTTGGGCCAGATGGCTATTTTATCAAGCATAGCGATGATATCACCGAAAATCTGGTTCCAGTCTTGGGCCTGCGTGGTCAATTAATGCGATACAACATCAACGATAGTGACCTGCCATATTTCTTGCAGTACCAGGATGGATCTGGCGAGACGCGCAAAGTCGCTGTATTCGACCAAGTATTTTCGCGCAACAAGCGGTTTGGCGTGTACTGGCTCGACTGGAGTAACTTTGTGCGGGTAGATTTTAAAACTGGCGAAATCCGGGCATTTTTACAACGCCATGGCACATGGTATGACGGCATCTACAGAAACCGTGCGAGTGGCGTTACAAACGATGGGCGATATGTTTTTATGAATGATGGTATGTCGGTGGTGGATGTACAGTCGTCGTGTGGACTCGTGATTAATCCGGCGCTTTATAACGGCAGAATTGACATGGACTATACGCAGTGCCCTGAGCGGCAGTTTGACCCAACTCAGGCGACCGGCTACGAAGCGCTACACTCGCAATTTTATTTGGCACCCAATGAGCGCAGCTTTAGTTACATGCTATCGTCGTATCCGTACACGAGTAACTACCAAACACCGCGCAATGTAACTGTTAGCATAAATAACACGCATGCTGGCATTGACTATTTGGCGCTCGGTGATTCGTACAGTAGCGGTGAGGGCGATATTGAAAAAAATGCTCAAGGCACTAACTTTTACTTGCCGTTAACTGATCTGGATGATGATACGTGTCATGTAAGCTCGCGTTCATATCCGTTCTTGTTGCGCGATTACTGGGGGATCGACGAAGCGAATATGAAATCAGTGGCGTGTTCGGGTGCGCAGGTTGTGCAAGACTATTACCGGCCGCTAACCGGGTATAATGGGCAAAATAACCGTTTACTGGGTAAGCAGGATATCCCCTTGCTGCAGCAGAATGCTATACAGCAGTTTATCCCTGGCCGTGCACCACAGCTGGAATTTGTTAAAAAGTATCAGCCGGGCGTGGTGACTTTAACGGGTGGTGGCAACGATGTGGGGTTTGCGGATGTGCTGAAATACTGCGCGTTTGGATCTCCCTTGGATAAGAACGCTGGCTTCTTAAAAATCATCAGCGAGGGTCTGTATGGTATTTCAACCTGTTCATTTGCGCAAAAGGGCAGTGATGCACAAAAAATCCTCAATACGTCCATTGCTGAACAATATCAATACACTACCAAGCTTATCAAAAGTATTAAACAGGCGTCACCCGATACTCAAATATACATTATCGGCTACCCTTCGTTTATCAGCGAAGGCGCGGCAGTGTGTGGCAACTCGCTTGAGCTCGACAGCCAGGAGCGCGCAATGTTTCAGTACTACCTGCGCAGCCTTAATCAGCAACTTGCGCAGGCAGCATCTGATGAAAACGTGTCGTTTGTTGATATCGAAGACAGCCTAAAAGGCGGGCGACTGTGTGAGGGCAGCGAATATGTTACAGGTACGACCGACATACTGTTAAGCGGCGGGGCGGCAATAAATAATATGTTTCATCCAAACGCAAAGGGCCATCAAATGATTGCGGCCGCAATCGAAAGCGCCCTTGCAAATGGTGAAGTCCCAGACGCTTCGATCTTGGAACTGCCCAGCTCGGTGGCTGCCGATAAGTATGAAGGTACGGTGATAAACACCCCACTTGTTGGGGGTACGGTTGCGAGCGAGGGCGAATTGTCGTTGAATGTTGAACCGGGTCAGTTTGCGCCGAATGCCAATGTGACAGCCAAACTTCATTCCGACGTGGTGACGCTCGGTACAATTACAACACAAGCAAACGGAGCAATTGCTGCCACGCTCCGCCATGGCGCGCTACCTGTTGGTTACCACATGCTCACGCTAGATGGCCAAGGCGCCGACGGGCAACCACTCCTTTTGTATCAGTTTGTGACAGTAGACAAGAGTGAGCAGGTAGCCTCAGGCAGTGCGCCGAGCGTGGAGCCCGCAGCAAGCCAGTCGGGGGATGTCGCACTAGTGAGTCCAGTAAGCAGTCAGTCGCCTGTGCAGACCAGCCTAGGCCTTGCCGAAGACACAACAGCGACTGCGCCATTAGTTGGAGGCGCTGCATCAATCGCTGCGGCTAGCGGCGCACCTTTAACGGCAAGCAGCCAAAGCGCCACCCCACTCAACAGCATGCCGCAGTGGCTTATGTTTTTGTTTGGATTATGTGCCGGGCTGGTTATAATGGCAGCATGGCCGTTAATAAGGAGGGTGCGTGGAAAAGCAAAAAGTGGCGAATAACAAGAGTAGAAGGCGTTGGCTGATAGTTATTTTGATAATTATAGTTCTTGGGCTACTCTTTGATATTTTTATGGTTGGTAACATTGGTTATGCGGTCAAATGGGTGGAGTGTGGCCAGCGGCCGGTTGTAGTAAGATTATCTACAGGAATTAGATTTGGGGCGGAACCTATAGACGTGACTGTAATAGAGAAGCCTGGGTTTTTTGACATAAAGGATGTATTTTCTCCACTCGTAGATAGTAAACTCTACTGCAACACGGAAGAAGCGAAAGCATCAGTTTCGGGTTTTAACCAAGTAGAATACAAGTAGTCTATTTTAGAGTGTTGCAATATTCGGTATAGTAAGGGCAATGAAGCGCATTTTGTTAGAGCATCTTCCCGCCTGGTTACTGTTGATGGTGTTTGGGTTTATTGTGATTCACGCGCCGCTAACGGTGTGGCTTGGCGTGCAGGCGCCGCAACTGGCGGTACCACTTAAGGCCTGGAAAGAGGTTCTTATGCTAGGTGCGCTAGCGCTACTTACTGCTGCGCTTTATCAACAGGGGCGGCTGAACGCCTTTGTACGGCAGCCACTTATAGCGGTAGCGCTGGTATATAGCGCACTGCACGTTTTTATGATTGGTTTGTATCCGCAGGGTCTCCAGGCGACGGTGGCAGGGTTGCTGATTGACCTACGGTACGTGCTGTATTTTGTGGCGGTGGCGGCGCTTTTGCACCTTTACCCCAGTTACACGCGGTCATTCTTGCGAGTTGGCGTGGTAGGTGTGGTGATTGTCATTGGCTTTGCAGTCATGCAGCTGTTCTTGCCAAAGGATATTTTAAGCACGCTGGGTTATGGCGCTAACACCATTGAACCCTACCTAACGGTTGATAAAAACCCTGAGTACATACGTTTTAACAGCACACTGCGTGGCCCAAACCCGTTGGGTGCATATGCAGTAATTGTATTGGCTGGGGTAGCTGCCTTTGCGTTGCACGCTCGGCGCAGTGTTAAGGCAGGGGCAATACCGTGGCTTGTGGGAGCGCTGGGTGTGGGCGGCGTAGTGGCGCTATGGGTAAGCTATTCGCGGAGCGCACTTGTAGCGGCGCTTGTTGCCGTTAGTATTGTGCTGGTCGCGCGCTACGGCGCACTAATGAACCGGCGGGCATGGTATGGAGCGGCGGCTGTATTTATAGCGGTGGCTGGCGTAATTTATGTTGCTAAAGATACAACGTTTATTCAAAATGTCGTGCTTCATAACAACCCAACCACAGGTGCTACTATTGATTCTAACGCTGCGCATGCGGACTCACTTGCCGATGGTCTATCGCGCATGCTAGTACAACCACTTGGCGCTGGTATTGGCAGTACCGGCTCGGCATCGCTGCTTGGTGGCACAGGGCTTATAATCGAAAACCAATACTTAATGATTGCTCACGAAGTAGGCTGGTTAGGGCTTGGGCTGTTTTTGGTATTATTTGGCATGGTGCTTAGGCAGCTGTGGCGCCAGCGTAAAAATTGGCTGGCGCTTGGTGTATTCGCTAGCGGCGTAGGGCTTGCTCTAATTGGCCTGCTGTTGCCAGTGTGGGTAGATGATACCGTGAGCATTGTCTGGTGGGGGTTGGCTGCAATATCGTTGTGTAATACACAACGGCATTTGGCACCACATAATAATCTTAATAAGCTGTAATTAAGCTCCAAATAAAATAAAAAGAGAGGGATTATGAAAAACAAGCAATAAGTGGTTAATTACTGTCGCACTAGTCAACAATACCGATACGTCAACCAGCGAAGATAGACAAAAAGCAGAGGGTAGGAATGAGATAGCACCTTCGGGTGATTGGCTGGAAAAGTATGCGGTGGCGCCAGACCTGCCGCGCGTCTTATCTATACCAAAACTTAACACGAAAGCGCGCATTATGCCTATGCCTGTTAATGGTGATGGCAGTATGCAGGCGCCGATAAATATTTATGATGCTGGTTGGTATACCGGTGGCGTGCGGCCGGGCGATAAGGGCGCTGCCGTGATAGATGCCCATGCATCGGGGCCAACACGCCAGGGCCTTTTTGCCTATCTGGACACTTTAAAGCAGGGGGATAATATTATAGTTGAAAAGGGGATGGTACGCAGTTGAATTATGAGGTAGTAGAAACAAAAAAAGTACAACGTGATACGCTATATATGAAAGAACTAATGACACCCAAAGGGGGGGTGATGAGGGGTTGAATTTGATAACCTGCACAGGGGCATGGCAATAGCAAGGGCAGACGTATAGCGATAGGGTAATAGTCTTTACAAAAAGGATCTAAGCGGATGAACACGACACGACCAACTAAAAAGCAAAAAGAGTTGCTTGATTTTATTGATGGCTTTATTAAGGGCTACGGCTACGGCCCCAGCTACCGCGAAATCATGCGCGCATTGGATTATAAAAGCGTTAGCACAGTGGCGACTCATGTAGATGGCTTGATTACGCGTGGCTGGTTGGTAAAAAAAGACAACTCGGCCCGATCGCTGGTAGTATTAATGCCACGGCCTTTGACAACAGAAAACGTAGTAACTAACACAACGAATATTATTTCAGCCGAGGCGGCTATTGTAGCTAAAATAAATGAACTTAAGACGGATTATGATGCTAACGCACACCAAATTATTGTGCTTACGGAAGCCCTTGATATTCTTGGCTACACTGTCAGTAAGCAATCTCACCTGACTTAGTAAGTTTAACTTAAGCGGTCCTTAAGCGGCGGTAATGACATGTGATGTATAATGGAAAGATATGGCTAAACGATTTGGGCGGGTAAATTGGCGGATGGCGCGTGTCAGTACTGTGCATGCAGCAAGGCGGGTGCCGTGGCGTAGAGTAGGTGTGTTGCTTGGGGCGTGGGCGCTCGGCACGGTAATGATTGCTCAAATATTTTACCCGGCAGACAGGCTACTGCCACTGCAGAAGGTTGACGGTTTGACTGTAGGCGCAAAAAACAAGGCTGATGCTATCGGTTTCCTCGATGCAGCCTATGCAAGTAAAAAAATTGACATATACCTTGGTGGTAGCAACGAGCCAGTCACGCAGCCTACGTTTGCGCAGGCAGGCCTTGGGGTTGATACTGCCGAGCGTGTACAGGCAATGCAATACCCGTGGTATTGGCGGGTTGTGCCAACATCAATCTTTTGGGCAAATAGTGCAAGTGTTACGCCAAAGCTATTGATAAGTACAAAAAACGATGAGTTTTTAACAACAGAATTAATTAAACAATGTCAGGCTAAACCACAAAACGCTACGCTCAAGGCGGATGGCGACAAATTAGTAGTGGTGCCCGCGGTAATTGGTGGCGAGTGTGACGGTGCTACTGCTAAAAAGGAGCTATCCGCCATCCAACCGTCGCTTAATAAACCGGTTGCCGCGCATATTAGCATGAAAAAAATCGAACCAGATATTACAAATGCTGAAGCCCAGGCAAGCGCCACTCACTACATGGCGCAGGTAAAAGATGGTGTACTACTAACGGTTGACGGACAGTCGGTAACTTTGCCCGCTGCCGATGTGTATTCATGGTTGGATTTTACGCCAAATAATGTAACGGTTGATATGTTAGTGAGTGTCAAAAAAGCTAGCCCTTACATGGAAAAGAATATTACGCCAAAAGTCGCGCGGGTGCCGGGAACGGCAACGGTGACGACACGCGACTTCGCTGAGATATACCGCGAAGGTGGCGGCGACGGACAAACTCTCAACATTTCTCAAACAGCAGCTTCAATTGAAAAGGTTGTGGCCGGTAATAGCGGCTCGGCGGTTGCCGTGACCCAAATTGTGCCTACTAATATTAAATATGTCCGCACTTATAGCTCAACCGATGAAGGATTGAATGCCTTGCTGGCCAACTTTGCCAGCGATCACAAGGGTACGTTTGGAATATCTTATGCTGAGCTATCTGGCAATCGCCGGCGCGCTAACTATCAGGGTGACAAGCAATTTGTCACGGCCAGCACTTACAAATTATTTGTGGCTTACAGTGTACTTAAGCGGGTGGAGGCTGGCCAAATGAGCTGGGATGACAACCAGGCATGCTTTAATAAAATGATTACCAATAGCGATAACCCATGTGCTGAAGCCTTTTTGAATAAAATCGGCCTAAAAACAGTCAGTTCAGAAATCAACGCGCTAGGCTTAAAAGACAGTAATTTTATTAAAGACGGTGGGCCATACACCACGGCTAACGATTTGGTATTATTTTTAGGCACGCTTGAAGGTGGCAGCATGTTCAGTGACACGAGCAAGCAGCGTTTGGTCAGCGCAATGCTAGGGAACACATTCCGTAACGGCGTACCGGCTGGCGCAAGCGGGCAGGTGGCCGATAAAGTTGGGTTTATGAATGGCTTGTTGCACGATGCCGCTATCGTGTATAGCCCTAAGGGCACATATGCGCTTGCGGTCATGACCGACGGTAGCACCTGGGGCACAATTGCCGACCTAACGCGCGAAATTGAAAAAATCCGTTAACCTGCTGGGTGTTTACAACAGAGTAAGATTGCTGTAAACTAACATTTGTATTTGTGGTCAACGCAAACGCACCTTACTTTTTTATTCCGGCATAGCTCAGTGGTAGAGCGGATCGCTGTTAACGATTAGGTCGCTGGTTCGAGCCCAGCTGCCGGAGCCAAGAAGCTTATGGTTAAAATACCTCAGTTATTCTGGGGTATTTTGTTATGATATAGACATATGAATAGTGACACACCTTTTGAGGTTACAGAAACAAGGGTCGCGTATGAAAATCCTTGGATTAAAGTGCGTGAGGACGAGATCATTAGAAAGAACGGTGAGACAGGAATATATGGCTATCTTGAAGTAGACGAGTCTGTAGTTGTTGTCGCGGTAAATAATGAGGATAAGATATGTCTTGTGGAGTCATACCGGCATCCTTTTGGCGAGTGGTACTGGGAACTTCCCGGAGGTGGGGGTGATGGAGGAAATACCTTACTCGCCTCAAAACGGGAACTTGAGGAGGAAACCGGAGTAATAGCACAAGAATGGGAGGTGCTGGGCAGGGCAAGGGTTTGTAATGGCCTTTCTACTGAGTGGCAGGTAAATGTCTTAGCAAGGAATGTCACCTATGGAGACTTTACGCAGCAGGAGGATGAAACTCGCGCAAGGAAATTCGTGTCGATTGATGAGCTCGACGAAATGATTCAAAAAGGTGAGTTTGAAGATAATCAAAGCATTACTGCACTTTACATGTATAAGCTGTGGCTGGAGAAGCAGAACGCTTTATAGTTGCGTAACTCGTCCACTAGCGGGAGCCAAGCTGAGCAGTGAAAAAGGGTGACCAGGTTCCATGACCAGTCCCTCTAATTAACTCCTTAGCTAGACGAAGAACGATGTCAGATTTAACAACTGACAAAAAAGTTAGAACCGCCCAAAAGGGCGGTTCTTTCTATTCTACCTCTGTTGTTTGGTTCTAAAGTCGACCAGTCCTATGTATGACGGCTGGACAGTCGAAATGCCGACCGGGTTCCGTGACCAGTCGCTCATTATTATGCAGTATAATTTCTGATGCTTTACTCTATATTAGCCATTCAGGCGTAAATCCTAGGGGACCTGTTTAAATTGATGGTTAGGCTTAATGGGTATATACTTATAATATACATGAACGTCATCAAGGAGGATTTTATGGAACAAAATACGCAAGAAGATACTAATGTAATGCCAAGAATTGGTGAAAAAGCGCCAGCTTTTAAGGCAATAACAACGCAAGGGGATATAGATTTCCCAAAAGACTATAAGGGTAATTGGGTGATCTTATTTAGTCATCCCGCTGATTTTACGCCAGTTTGTACTTCAGAGTTTATGACTTTTGCATCTAGAGAAAAGGATTTTGCCGATGCGAATTGCAAGTTAGTTGGGTTATCCGTCGATGGTTTGTATAGCCATATTGCATGGCTGAGAACTATCAAAGAAAAAATCGAATATAAGGGCATGAAAAATGTCGAGGTTAAATTTCCCCTGATCGAAGATATTACGATGGAAGTCGCCAAGAAATACGGAATGATCCAACCGGGTGAAAGCAATACAAAGGCAGTTAGGGCTGTTTTCTTTATTGATCCAAAGGGCATTATACGAACAATAATCTACTATCCTCTAAGCTTAGGCAGAAACTTCAATGAATTATATAGAGTTCTTATTGGCTTACAGACCGCCGACGCCTACTCAGTCGCTTTGCCTGCTGATTGGCAACCAGGTGATGATGTTATAGTCCCTACAGCTGGATCTTGTGGTGTAGCTAAGGAAAGAATGGATAGTAAGTCGGATATGACCTGCTATGATTGGTTTTTTTGTACAAAAAAGCTTCCAAAATCAGAAATAGATAAATTAATAAAAAAGTAAGGTAATAGGTTTAAAACACTAATCTTTCTGGGTTGTAATATTCGGGTATACTTATAATTAAATATGGAAAATAAATATTCAACAGTGTTTTTCGACTGGAGTGGTGTTGTTGCTGATGATTCTGGCGATGATTTTATAGAATATTCATTGCGCGAGATTGGTGCAACTAATACGCAAATTCCAGAAATAATAAAAAATGAATTTAGCCAATTTATGTTGGGTCAAATATCCGAGAACGAATATTGGGGTAAGGTAAAAAACAACTACGGATTAAATGTTGATGACTCTCGAATTGGATATTTTAATAACTGGCAAGGCATAAAGCCAAACATATATATCATCGAATTAGTGCATAAACTAAAATCCAATGGTTTTAAAATCGGGTTGATATCTAATATTATTAGTCCAGTCCGCGACATCATTAAACAATTTGGATATTATGACGTATTTGATAAAGCTATATTGTCATGTGAGGTTGGCTTGCTAAAGCCGCAAAAAGAGATTTATGAGTTAGCATTGCATCGAATGGACACCATAGCCCAAGAGTCTATATTCATTGATGACAAAAAGTCAAATCTAGACACTGCAAATGCTATGGGCTTTGCTACGTTATTAGCTAAAACCCCAGAACAAATAATTAGTGAAGTAAATAAATTAATAGGAATAAAATAATGGATCAAATTTTAATAAACTCTATATTAGCTACCATCGTAATTAGCATCTTGTCGTTGGTTGGTGTTGTTACTTTCTTTATAAAGAATAAAACAGTAAACAAAATCACTCTTTATCTTGTGGCATTCTCGACAGGAGCATTAATCGGTGGGGCGTTTTTACATCTATTGCCAGAAGCAATCGAATCATCTGATAGTTTTACGCCGTTCATTTATCTAATTATTGGCATTTCAGTATTCTTTATTCTTGAACGCTTTTTGAAATGGCATCATTGCCACAAGGATAGTGATTGCAAAGTACACACATTCACATATATGAGTTTGATTGGCGATGGTCTTCATAACTTTATTGACGGCTTAATTATTGTCTCGGCATTTTCAATCAGCAAAGAAGCTGGCATCGCAACCGCTATAGCCGTTGCTGCACACGAACTTCCGCAAGAGCTTGGCGATTTTGGCGTTTTAATACATGGTGGGTTCTCAAGGACAAAAGCCTTGTTTTGGAATTTCATATCGTCGCTAACAGCTATCGCTGGAGCCGTAGCTGGTTATTTATTGATAAGCTCATTCCATAATATAACTTCATTCTTATTGCCTTTTGCTGCCGGCGGTTTTATCTATATAGCTATGTCTGATTTAGTGCCAGAGTTGCATAAAGAGCCAAAAATGTCTAAATCTATTTTAAATTTTGGATTATTTGCTGTGGGTATTTTATTTATGTTGTTCATTAAGTTGTATTTTGCTGAGTAGCGACTACGGTCGATTATTTGTTATAATTTAACTAAGAAAGTAGGTGTATGAAAAAAATCATTATCATAATATCTTCAGTTGTTGTGCTTGTTTTGGGGCT
Source organism: uncultured Candidatus Saccharibacteria bacterium (assembly GCA_937902525.1). Taxonomy (GTDB): domain Bacteria; phylum Patescibacteriota; class Saccharimonadia; order Saccharimonadales; family Saccharimonadaceae; genus Saccharimonas. The sequence continues at coordinate 10,333 of CALEKV010000211.1, forward strand.
AGTTTTTTTCGGCGGCAACGAAACTCAGATTATTGACGTCCGTACTCCAGAAGAATATGCTACAAGTCACGTCAATGGAGCTATTAATATCCCTTTGGCCACAATACAAACTGGTGATTATTCAAAAATTCATAAGAATGCTTCAATAAAAGTTTATTGTAGAAGCGGTAAGAGAGCAGCCGAAGCAAAAGCTCTCCTCGAGAAAGCAGGCTACAAAGAAGTCGCTAATATTGGTGGTTTAGTTGATTGGCAGGATAAGGGCGGTTCGGTTTGCGAATCGACAAAACCCACCTGTTAGTTTGATTGACGAAAATAAGTTATGGGTATATACTCATTATAGACAGTTAAACAAGCTGTCGTAATTGGAAGGAGTTATATATGCCACAATTAGACGGGACAGGTCCAAAAGGTAAAGGTCCATTAACTGGTAGGGGTGTGGGTAAATGCCAAAAAGATAGTTGTATATACTATGGTTTTGCCAGAGGTAGAGGTTTAAGGTATCGACAACTACAATCTATGAAGGATAGTAAACAAAGTCTTCAAGAGATAAAATCCCAGTTAGAGTCAGAAATTAAATTAGTAAATGAAAAAATCGAGAATACCGACAAATAATATAAACATTATCTAAATACATACTCACTATTGATAATATTGGGTATGTATTTATATAATAGACATGAAAAGTAGTGATTAATTATGCCAAGACCAAAATTAAATAGATGCATCAACTTTGATCCAAAAGTGACTTATTTTAAACCACAAGGTGTCCCTATGAGGTATCTGGATATAGTAGAACTTTCTATGGAAGAAATTGAGGCGCTTCGTCTGAAAAATGTCGAGCAACTTGATCAGGGTGAATGTGCCAGCAAGATGAATACTAGCCAGAGTACTTTTCAGAGAATATTGTCTAGTGCCTACAGTAAGGTAACGCGAGCGCTAGTAGATGGAAAAGCTATAAAAATCACAAAGGAGGAATAAGCAATGAAGGTTATAAAATTTGGTGCAGTTTGGTGTTCGGGTTGCT
>CALEKV010000212.1 GCA_937902525.1 uncultured Candidatus Saccharibacteria bacterium
CAACTTAACTCGATTAGACTTTTCACCTGTCAACTCGACAATAGCGCCTTTATCAATCGCCCTGTCAGCAGCATAGCCCTGAACGCCACCGTAAGCCGCAGCTAGTACGGGGATGCCTACAAACATTGACATGCCAAAAATCGCCGTGAGCCTCACCGCCAAGCGGGGCGCCTGCCCGAGCATTTTTATTCTCGCTACTCTTGTCATTACTTATGCTTAGTATAGCACGACAAGACCATTCAGCCTGCTTCTACCATTGCTTGTTTTTACCAGCCTATGCTAGAATAAACACAAGCTTTGATGAACCACCACACGTCATAAGTGAAATAAATATTTTTAACACTTCATCGGTGTAGAAATAAATATCAAACAACAAACATGACAGTGTGGTGTCACCTCCCCACCATTATTAGGCCTAGTTTGGGGCTGCGAATAGCAGCTCTTGCTACGTTATGCGTTGCTATTATTACAACGCTATTATTAACGTCTGCCCCTCTAGCGGGCGCAAGCATTAACCAAACGCTAAGCTTTCAAGGTCGCCTGCTCAACAAGACCGGCGGCGTAGTTACTGATGGACGTTATAACTTACAGTTTAAGATTTACCAGGGCGGCGCTGGCACTGGTGCTGGCAACCCGGGCGGCACGCTCGTATGGACAGAGAGCCACATCAACAACGACGCCGAGGGTGGCGTGCAAGTCAAAAATGGCTATTTTTCGGTTAACCTGGGCAGCAATGTCGCCCTGAATGGCGTTGACTGGAACAACGATACATTGTGGCTTTCCATGAGTGTTGCCGGTAACGCCACCGCCTGCACGACGTTTGGTTCGAGCCCCTGCGTGAGCGACGGCGAAATGCTCCCCATGAAGCGCCTGACGGCCACACCATTTTCACTGAACTCGGCGCGCCTCGACGGCCTCACTTCATCTGACCTTATAAAAAACCAAAACACAGGCGCTCAAGTGGCGACCAATTTTTGGATAGACGGCACTGGAAAAGCCCTAGGCGGGTTGCAAAGCCCCTCAATCGACAGCGTTAGCGCCGGTACGCTGAGTATTGGCGCCAACAATGCTAACGCCATCACAGTCGGCGCCGTGGGCACTACAACTACCTTCCAGGGCAGCATCTTTGGCAACCAATCCCTCCTGCTTGATGGCACCTTTACAACAACCGATAACTTTAAGCTTGGACTGGCGGGCACACTTAGTTCATCGGCGAGCGCCTCCCAGTATGGCCTGCAAAACCAAATTAAATTTACGCCCACCGTCTCCTCGGTTACTAGCCTGTATGGCAGCTCAACCGCCGTAACCCTTGATGGCGCCGCAACGGTTAGTAGCTTTTATGCTAGTTACAGTCAACTATCAACTGCCGCCTCCTACACCGGTCAAATCACCAACGGCTACGGCATGCGCATTGACGCCCCAATATTGGGCGGCGCTGGCGGCCCCGATGGTAAAAAAGTCGATAACTACTTTGGCCTTTCTATCGCTGGCACCTCCAACGGTGATAACACGGCGGGTACGGTCAACAATTATGGCCTGCAGGTGGCTGGCAATATCGCCGCAGCCAACACGGGCGGCGTGGTCAATAATTTCGGACTCCACGTGTCCCTCGGATCCGGCGCAGGCACCGGTCTGACTAAAAACTATGGCCTTTACATAACAGGCAATGGTGGCACAGGTGCTACCAACTGGGCGATGTATAACGACTCAACCGCCGCTAACTACATACAAGGTAATGTTAATATTGGCACGACAAGCAATGGTGGTAATTACGCACTAAACATCCAGGGTGTGGCTGCAATCAGCACCGGCATTGTTGCGCCGAGTCTTGATACGCTCGCCGCGGGCACTCTGAGCATTGGCACAACGACAGCCGCTAATGTTAATATTGGCACCAAGGCTAGCGGCAGTAGTAATGTCACAATCGGTTCAACCGACACGGCGGATTCAGGCACCACTACAATCCAGGCAAAAGATTCCGTCAGCATTAACGCCAACGGCACCACGCAAGCAACTTTCGGCAACAACCAGGTAATCATTGGCGACGGCACCCGCACAGGCAGCCCCAGCTTACTCACTATAGATGGCGCGGCCGACACGCCAACAGTTAGCGGCGATAGCTACCTTGGCAGCATGTACTACGATACTACCCTTGGCAAAGTCCAATGTTACGAAGCCGATGGTTGGGGCGCCTGCAGTTCGGCGCCAGACAACTTTGTCACAATTAGTCCGGAGTATACCAATGCTGTCATGAATGGTGCCGACCGTGGCACCATCAGCTCCGACCTGTGTTCCGACACCTTAAACATCAACGACGGCAGCTCAGGTCAGCCCAATGTCTGCGCCACCAATGAAACCTACAACTTTTACCGCTGGACCACCACCGAGACCGCAGCGCAAACGCGCAGTATTTACGTTACCTACCAGCTACCAGCTAGCTTTAAGGAATTTATCGCCAACTCTACCTCCCTAATGGGGCGGACCGATCACACAAACGCCATTGTCAACTATCAAGTCTACCGCGACAATGATAGCGGCTTAACTGCCTGCGGATCAGCAGTGTCAGTATCGACTGGCGCAGCATCATCCTGGCAGACAGGCAATGCTAGTGGCGACGCGGATCCTTCAAGTTGTCAATTCCAAGCTGGCGATAGTATTCTGTTCAGAATAAATCTCACCACTACAAATGGCACCAACGCTTACGTCAGTAATCTCAACTTTGCCTTCAGCAGCAAATAGGCAAACTGCCTATGCTAAAATATCTACAGTAGTTTTTGATTTAAATGAGATTGAGGTATCCTAGCATGCAACGCGAAAGCGCGCCCAAGACGCGGTGGCGCCCTACAAAAAAGTTCGGTATTTTCGTACTGCTTGGCATCGCCCTGTTAATTATCATCGTTATAGCAATACGAGCAGGCAGCAACCGCGCCACGAGCCCCGATTTTCCCGCCGTTTTGCCAATGGGCAAGTCTATCGGCGACCTCGGCGGCTGGCAGCGCTTCAATCCGCCCAACAGCGATCCGGTTTTTACCTACTCTGACACCATCGGCAAAGTGCCCATAAGTGTTACAGAGCAAGCCCTGCCAAAATCATTACAACCCGACGTGGCCACTAAGGTTGCCGAACTAGCTAAAGGCTACAATGCCAACACCGTTGTTGAAGCAGATGACGTGAAAGTTTATATCGGCACGTCAAAC
>CALEKV010000213.1 GCA_937902525.1 uncultured Candidatus Saccharibacteria bacterium
CGAGATTCCGAAACGTGACTGGAGTTCAGACGTGTGCTCTTCCGATCTACCTCTTAGTCCTTGGCAAACAAAGCCGCTCCAACCTAAAACCAGTTAGCTTAAGCCTCACTGGCGCAGGCGTCATAATGACAGGCCTATTGACACTATTAGGAACGTTGGTGTTACTTGGCCTTGGCTACGGGGCCACACCAAACGTATACCCAAGAACACTACTCATCCCTCAGCTAGTGATAAACTCTGGCTTAATAATACTAGCCGTAGGCTTGGTGTCGTGGTTATATTCTTATCACAAGGCAAAATCTATACAAGTTGCGGTATTGGTTATATTCACCATCGGCGCCTTCATAATCACACCCCATCACATTGCCCGGAGCGCGGGTCATATAACCGGAGCGCAGGACTATAATGCTATATGGCAAAATCAGGACAGCCAACTAAAAGATCTTTCCAGGAGTAATCCTGAAGAAACGGTATATATAAAAGACGAAGGTGCCGGTATCGGTGATGGGTTTAGCACAAAATGTACCGGACCATATACTAAATCCACCATATGGTTGGCCGATGGCATGGAGGCTTACTACGGCCTGCGTGAAATATGTGCTCAAAGTGATTTGAATGGTAAAACGAATGAGTAATACCGTAGCTATTTCGGTTATAATCACCTGCCACTCAGAGGGTATATTGTTACATAAAACCCTAGCCAGTGTTAAGCGTGCGCTTGGTGAGCTGCCTGCCGGCACAAAAAGTGAAATTATTTTGCATGCGGATAATCCAACGGATCAAATGAATGACTACATAGAACTTCATAAATCCACCAGTTTACTGAACGTCAAGGTCTATAAAAATTCGTTTGGGGATTTAGGAGCATCAAGAAATTTCGCCATAAGCAAAGCAAGCGGCAGATACATCGCGACGATTGACGCCGATGACTTGATGAGCAAATGCTGGCTGCGGAATGCGTTATTGTTCTTAGAGTCGGCGAACTATGGTGAATATGTCGCCCATTCTGCCATGACAATCGAATTCGGCGGCTCCAATAGTATTGTTCAAAAATACGGCGAAATCAACACCCAAACAGACACCCTGCTTAGCGTGTGGTCCGGGCGCTGGAATTCGGTTATTGTGGCGCCGGCTGATTTTATGAAAAGCCACCCCTACCAGCCAAACAGTCCAGGTTACGGGTACGAAGATTGGCACCTGAGCTGTTCGTTTATAGAACACGGCCTGCACAATGTCACGATTCCGGAAACTGTTATTTTTGTACGCCGCAAGGACACAGAGTCTGAGTGGGCGCGTCAAAAGACTTCACACTCCCTCTTGCGAGCCCATCCATTGCTAAAACTTAGCCGCTTCCGCGCATTACCCGATAACATTAACGCCACAAATAACGATGACTTGAAATTATTACCCGACAACCCCCTGTCTCCTAGTAAAATTGCCCTGCTTAAGAATTCACTTCGCCCATATCTAAAAAGTAACCCTGCTTTATTAAAGGCTGCAAAAAAAACCTATCGTGCCTTACGCCACCTTAAGCAAAACCCAGAACATACCCACCCCGATTTGCCACAATGGCTTTTGGAAGAATGGCGAGACCTCCATACCATTGAAAAACTTATTTATCCTGACGCCAACATCATAAATTCAAAAATATACCATACCATTACAGCCGACCATTATCGAGTCGGCATTGCATACAAAGCCATTGCACAGGCAACAAGGCGTGATTCCTATGATTATATCTTGCTGGTACCATGGCTCGCGGAAGGCGGGGCCGACCTGTTTGCAATAAATTATGCAAACTACATCAGCAGCGTATTACACCTGAAAGTCGTTGTATTTGCGACCAACCCCGGCGGCCGCGAATCGGCATGGGCTAGCAGGCTAAACAAGGCTGTTGATTTTGTGGATTTTGGCACCATCACCAGCGAATTGTCCATTGACCAGCAGTACCGCGTATTCGAGCAGTTCCTAGAAAACACGGGGGCCCACTGCCTGCACGTCCTAAATTCTGCTTTTGGCTATGATTTTGTGAGGGATCACCAAGTGTACCTAACGGCAACTGGCAAACAAATTTTTGCAACGGCATACAGCCAAAGTATTGATCCGGACGGCAAAGTGTTTGGTTTTTCACACACACACGTCCCACAGGTATATGAACAGCTAAAAACTATTACAACGGATAACCAAGCAGTTGTTGATATGTGGATAAACGAATACGGTTTTGATCCAAAAAAGATGGTAGTTCACCATCAGCCCATAGACTCCCGGCACCTATTGTCAATACTGCGTCGTGATACCCTAAAAAAGGGACAACCGTTTAAGATACTATGGGCATCACGGCTGGCTCAAGAAAAGCTACCCACCTTGGTAGATGAAATCGCTGAACATCTTGAGAAGTTGGGATTGAATTTTCAAATAGACATGTATGGTACAGCCGGTAGCGACATTACGCCTAGCGATGTCGCTCAAACTCACCATGTTTCATATAAAGGTGGGTTTAATGACATTAACAAGCTGCCATTACAAGATTATGACGCATTCCTTTACACCTCAACGTACGATGGCACACCCAATACACTGATAGAAATCGGCCTGGCGGGTATACCAATAATAAGCTCTGCAGTGGGCGGTGTTCCTGCACTTATTGGCGATTATGCCGGCTTGGTAAAAGATATACATAACCCATCAAAATATGCGGATGAATTTAACCGTATATACAACAACTACGCTGCCGCGCATAAAAAGGCGGCTATGCTCAGAAAAAAACTAGCAGATAACCACAGCGAAAAGAACTTTACAGAGGAAATTCAAACTCTTATCCAAGAACAAGGCCGCTAATTAAAAGATTTATCACGGCACAACAGTAAAATTAAGTCGTGTCACTTCTGCGCCCGTTTCTTGATCAAACGACCAGTTATCGTGCCATGCGCCATCATACA
>CALEKV010000214.1 GCA_937902525.1 uncultured Candidatus Saccharibacteria bacterium
CGCGATGACCTCGACAGCTACGCCACCGGCCTGCTCGACCCATATGCTAAAGCAATCACCCGCTTAGGCCAGCCGGATCACCCCGACTCCCCCGCTTTTGGACTAATTTTAGGTGAAGACTCAAACATCCCACTCGTTGAAAAGCCCGAAATTGATCCGACTCAATTAATAATCTACGAAACCCATATTGCTAATTCAACCGCTCGTAATCCAGCCATTCCCCAGGAGATTCGTGGTACGTATATGGGGTTTGCGCATCCTGCAAACATCGAATACTTGCAGAACCTTGGAATAACGGCAGTGGAGATTGAGCCTCCAATGCAATTTTTCTCCGAGCCTGCTCTCGCCGAAAGAGGTATGGTAAACGACTGGGGCTATAACACCATTGGATTTTTTGCACCACACGAAGGATATGCCACAAGCCCAGGCCAACAAGCGCGGGAATGGAAGTTAATGGTTAATGCGCTTCACCAAGCAGGTATAGCAGTAATTGCAGACGTTGTATATAACCATACCGCTGACGGCCCAATAAAGTATCGAAACACCGATAACGTGTTTGTTAAGTCCCCTACCTACTCCTTACGCGGGCTAGATGATGATGGCTACTACACAAACAAAACAATCGGCAGCGATGGTGAACAATACTATTTTGACACAACCGGCTGCGGCAATACCATAGACACGTCAAAACCCGCCGCAGCCCAATTAGTGCGCGACTCCCTACGCTATTGGTACAACGAGATGGGCATTGATGGTGCGCGCTTTGACCTTGCGCCATCTGTTGGCAATGCCGCATTCTTTAAGTCACTCAAAGATGACCCTGAGCTAAATGGTTGCCTTATGATTGCCGAACCGTGGAGTTTTGGCTGTGGCTATCGTAAGGGTTCATTCAGTAAAGTAGGCCTACCGGAATGGAACGGCGAATTCCGCGATGTAGTCCGCGATTTTTGGCGTGGTGGGGCAACTTTAGGAAAACTTGCATATGTAATGGCGGGTTCATTTGATCAAAACGGAGTTAGGGTAGTCAACTTCGTGACAGCTCATGATGGCTTCACAATGGAAGATCAGGTGAGCTATAATTCAAAGCACAACGAGCCAAATGGTGAATGTAACAGAGATGGCACTAACGACAACCGTTCGTGGAATCATGGCGTTGAGGGCTACACCGATGACCCCGACATACTTGAGCTGCGGCGTAAAACAAAACACAACTTCATAAATACGCTGTTCATGTCGCGCGGAATACCTATGCAACTCGGTGGCGACGAGCTGAATCACTCTCAAATAGGCAATAATAACGCCTATTGCAGAAACGTACTTGATACCGGCGACAATATGCCCTATGCGCTCGAATGGGGCACCGCACCCGAAAACACCCCCACCTTTAATGTTACTAAAAGCTTAATCGCCACCCGCAAATCAAGCAGTATCGGTGACCCAGATACCGATATTGGCCCCCTGCCAAATAGCCCAACAGGAGAACACGGGCTTGACTGGTTCAACCTATGGGGAGAACGAATGACAAATGATGATTGGGAAGGCAGGGTTATGGGGCTTTACAGTTCCGGACAATCGGGCGGTAATGGCGACGACAGTATTTTGACATACGTAAACGGTGGCAGTCATGATGTTCAGGTTTCCCTGCCAAAAGTTGAAGGAAGCGCCGGGAAATACGTAATCGTTTCTGATGCAACAACAGGCGAAGTTAATGTCAGCGGGCTCGGTATCGTGCCAGAAGTATTCGCGCTCGAGTCGATGTCATCAGTAGTTCTCAAACGCATATCATCAAACATACCCGGCTACAAACTAACGGCAATGCAAGGTACCCCAAAATTAACATTTCCCTCAATAGGCAGGAATATTATCGAACTCAACGATTTATATAAAAACGCGAGCGCCCAGCCCCCATCAAGCCCATAGCACCCAATGGCCATGTAAACTATTGTAAAGCGCTGGCATTATACCCATTATACCGCCGCCTGCTGCCTAGCTATCAGCCACACATCTGGTAATATTTGCTCTACCCCGCCGATTTGGGCCACGACGCCGAGTGGTTTAGTACTAATGATACGTAAAAATTTTATGTGATTTGCGGTTACGTCACCTTGTTCGCTTAAACGCAAGCCGCGCTCAACTGGGTCGTACATATAGGTTTTGTCCGCTACCAACAAATTACCGCTGACATCGCGACTTAAATTGATTTCATAACCACTTAGGGCTGCATATTGGATGTAAAACCACGCCTGCACCAGTTGCAATGGTATCGTGAAGTTGTCCAACCCCTTATAAACCTCACCTAAAACGTCAAACCATTCCGACTCGTCAATTAGTGCGCTGGCTTTGCTGGTTAGATTAATGGCTTCGTAGCCAAATTGCAACCTGTCGTAATCATCCAAGATATGATGATAAAAATGCACCAACCGTGCGCTTGTTAGCACGCCCAGGTCACCTTTACCGGCCTGTATCACCACATCGCTAATGGCAAATAGTTCTATTCCGCCTGCCAACTTACTTTTTTCACGGCGCACACCCTTTGCCATCACACTACGTTGCCCCAGGGGGGTAATAATTTTTAAAATCCTGTCTGCCTCGCCATAATTAGTACGGCGTAAAATAATGCCCAAGGTGCGCTCGGTGCTCATAGCACCCTCTTTACGGCTGCCACAATATCGCCTGGTGTCATAGTGGTTTTATCTAACACCCTTAGTACGCCATAAGGCGCTAACACGTCTGGCTGTAAATCGGCCGCTGCATTGCTAATTAAAATGACAGGGATTCGGCTTAAGTCAGTGTGCGATTTAATTTCGTGCAGTAACACAATACCATTGGGACCAGGCATAAATAAATCTAAGATAATCACGTTGGGCTTAAGGCGGTCGATTGTTTCCATGGCATCCAGCGCATTGCCCGCCCGCTCAACCGTGTAGCCCGCCGTGGTTAACGTGCGCGTGTATTCATCCACCAACCACTGATCATCATCAATGACTAATACGCGGATGTTTTTCATAACATTACAGCAGCCTCATTTGCGTACTGGCGCTTAAGTCTATAAAAAATGTTGCTCCATCTTGATGACGCGTAGCACCCACGCGCGCTCCCATTTGGCTGGCAAACTGTTTAGAAATATACAATCCCAAGCCACTCGATTCAGGGCGCGCATGAATAGCATGACTCGCCCCGCCCGCACCACTCCAAATATTCGCCGGTAGTGCCGGACCAAAATCGCGCACACTAAGGCGCACTCGCTCACCTGTTTCTATGGCACTAGCGGTCAATGTGACCGGTGTTTCCGGCGCGCTGTAATGCAACGCATTGTCAGCAAAGTTCAATAAAATCCGCCGTAATAAATCACGATTAGCCACCGCCAATAGTGAGTACCGGCGTGGCGCCACCTGCAATACTTTACCTTTTGCCCGATATAGCGGCGATAGTTCGTGTGCTACATCTTCCAATAACGTCAACGGATTAACTGGTTCCAGCTCAAAAAAACTGTCTTCCAGGCGTGCCGCACGAGTTAAGTCGCTAGTTAAACGCAGTGCGCGCTCACTTGTTAAAGTAATGCGTTCAGCGATTATGGCAGCATCCCGATCACTGCAGTCGCCAGACTGTAGTGCCAATGAAAGCTGGCGCACCAGCGCCAAAGGGCTTTTTAGCTCGTGAGCGGCGGTAATAATAGCCGGTATGTCAATTGCATCCGCACCATCCGTCACCCGCCGCCTGCTGCCGTAACCCTCCATATATACCCAGTGTAACAGGCTTTCGCGTCAACCACAAAAGGCCGGGATAGCTTACTGATTAAATTTAATGGTTTTTGCTAATTTATCAAAATCTTCAGCAAAAACATCCGCATCGGTCCGCATAGTGAGTGTACGATCGCGCATTCTAATCACCAGAGCTATACCACGAATATCATTATTAAACCTTCCCTCAAAGCGCGTCCCAACCACGCCGTTGTCATTAGTAAAGGCCTGTGATTTTATTTGACCAGTCTTTAGTAGCGGATCATATTCTTTCAGGGTGTCGTCATACAATTTTTGTTTGATTTTAACCCTTAACGCATACTTGGATACTATTTTTTGTGAAGGTGTCGGCTTGGTGTTGGCTATTAAATCTTCTGCGGCATTTACTGGTACTGGCGGTATAATACCCGAATGCAAGTAGGCAGTGTACGTTGCCCCGCCGCCACCACTAACGTCTGTATCCTGATAAGCATTCCAGGTTTTAGGGTAGTCAAACGTTAAATGTCCATAGTCGTCAGGGCCGGCAAAGGTACGGTTGGGCTCTTTTTCGCGCGCTATAAATTCCTCTTCATTTTTTTTCTTTTCTTCGAGCTTTGCAGCACCAACCGCCTCGGTTACCTTGGCGTCCACATCTGTCTTAGCGTCATCATACTGGAAATACAACCAAATAGACAGGCTGCCGGCAGTCATAAATAATATACTAAGCAGCACTATACTAAAGATTTTTATATCAATAATGCCACGTTCGCGGGCACGCTTTGTATTCATACTGCTCATTATACTTATGCTTGCCCGTTGCCGCAAGGTGTAATATTGTATAAAAAATATGCGCCTTGGGTTTTAACAGGTTTCTTATATGTATGCTCAAAACCATAGGTCATTAACGCCAATGGTTTACCCAGCCGGTCTGCTTGCTTTTGAGTCAAAGCGTGAATCTTTTGAATATCTCTCCTGTCACTAAACGCGTACACCACTGTGGTGTGTTGGGGGAAATCCGCTCCCCAGTAACTTTGGTTGATAATCGCCTGTCCGGTGTCGCCGCCAGCCAGGGCTCGGCTTAGCCACGCTAGGGGTGGGCTTAACTCGTAGCCCACCGCTTTAGCACCAAATTCACGTGCTATGCGCAGCACTACACCGTCACCCGATCCTAAGTCCACAACGGTATCAGTATGACTTAACGGATATAAATTTGTGAAAGCCTGGCGAATCTCCCGCCGCCTGGATGGCACATATGGCGCACCAAAAAATACCGTAAATGCCACCGATAAAAACACCACCACCGCCGCACCAAGTAAAATATCCATCCTATTCCTTGTCGAACTGCCTTTGCACTACGGTGATTTTGTTTTTAAACTCTTGCAAGTCCGCCTGGATTTCATCCGCCAGTTTTTTTGCTTCATTAAATTTTTCTATCGATTGCTCCAACGCAAAATCTTCACCCTCAAACCATTCAACGTAATTGTTCAATTTTTGAATCTTTGTATTGATATCATCTGTTTTTGACATACGTCACCTCCGCCGTTATTTCATTATTAATGGTGTCAATATTAATTGTGTGTCCGACCGCGATATCACCGCGCACAATAGCATAGCCGCGCGCCAACACCACCTCTGGGTTATAAGCCTGCAATAACGTAACGGTGCGACCCAGCCAATCTTGCTTTAGGTGCCAGTCGTCATTAATGCGCTGTAACATACCTTTTAACAAATCTTCCACCTGCGCCCGCGTAGCAGTTAATTGCGCCTGCGTAGCATTGCCAATCAAGCGCATGGCGCCAACGGCATTCGCAATAATCTCGCGCTTGTCTGGAACTATAATTTGCGCAGCATTGCTTGGTGTAGCAGCGCGCACGTCCGCAGCTAAATCAGCTAAAGTCTCGTCCACCTCATGACCCACACCAACCACTACCGGTACACGGCTGGCAGCGATTTCGCGCACCAACTTTTCATCATTAAAACAGCTCAAGTCATCGGCACTGCCACCGCCGCGAATTATCACCATTACCTCTGGCAAATCGGCCTGTTCGTTAAAATATTTAATGGCGCGAATAATTTGGTCGGGCGCGTCCATACCCTGCACTAACGTATGCGCCACATCGACCCGCATACCGCCCCACCGGTCATTAATAATTTTGATAAAATCAGCATACCCGGCCGCCTGAGTGCTGCTTATTACAGCAATGTGCCTAGGAATGGCCGGTAATATACGCTTGCGTTCTGGTGCAAACAGGCCTTCCTCGTCAAGTTTCTTTTTTAACAAATCGTAACTTTTTTTGATGCTGCCTTCGCCGCTTGGCCTAATTGCCTGAATTGTTAAACTAAACTTGCCCCACTGCGTAATTTTTAGCTGGGCGCGCACAATCACCTTCATTCCATCCTGTACGGGCACGCGTAGTTGATACACCGACATAAAACACCCCACACTGCCACCAATGTCTTTGATATCAAAAAACACCCACTTGTTTTGATTGATCTTAAAGCTGGCAACTTCGCCTTCAACTTCCACGCTTGGATAAGCATATTCGAACGTTTGGTTAACGCTCGCCAGAAAATCACTAACACTAAATATCGGTTGCAAGGTCTTTGGGCTTCCCATACTTTAAAATTGACTGTTGGTAAAAAATGTATCCACCCACTATGGTAACCACTAAAATTAGCGCCCTTGCTAAAATAACGCTGGCTATTGCATTAGCTTTATCTACGCCGCTCATCACAATCACCATCACCATCAACGCTTCATAAGCGCCGATTCCGCCAGGCGTAGCCACTAAGAACCCTGCGGCGCTTGCCACATGGTACGCAATCATAATCGTGGCTGGGTTCACATACACCCCAAACGACCAAAATGTCACCCAAAACATCGCCACGTCCATAGTCACATAAAGCAAGCCCCATAATATGGGCTGCAATAACAGACGTTTATTGTACGAAAGCTCTACGTAATCTTCATGTAGCTCCATAAAATATTTATCAACGCGGTTGTAATTCAACGCCGCTCTCACTCTGCCAAAAGTTAACCTACGCACTGCCGCATTTCCTGTACGGGTTGCCCAACTAGCAAAACGGCTAACGCGACGCTTATTGCTCACGGCAAAATATAGCGCAAAGGTACTGATTATCATGCCAATTATGAGCGCAGCACTCATCAAAATAATCCAGCGGTTTACCGTGCCGTCAATCGTCACCCACAGTAACCCGCCCATCAACATAACTGTTGCTGAAATAAACCCAGCGACATATCTAACCGCCTGCGCCATAGTGGAGCGCGCCGTATTCACCCCCAGTTTACTAAGCCGCCAATTAAAATATGCCACACCGCTTGCGCCGCCACTTGGTAACACATGATTTACAAAGTTAAGCTCCAAACTGATACGGCCCATTTTCAGCGGCCCCATGTGGTCCACCAACCGTTTCTGCTTCAAATACGAAAATATCATCCCACCATTTGCAAAATAGCTAATAACTACCGCTGGCACCACTAGTGACAAAATCCACGGATTCACCTGCCTCATCAAGGTCCACGCTTGTTCCAACGAATGACGCGCTTCGTAAAGCACTACCGCAATTAACACAAATGTGACCATGCTCAACAGCGTACGTACTGATAATCCCTTTTTTGCAGACATATTATTAGTATATACTAAGTCCAGTATGTATATTTCTATTTTGGGTAGGCAACCGGCGCTCGGCATGGCAGAGCTTGAACGCATGCATGGCGCAAAAAATGTTAAATGGTTCAGCAACGAGTCAGCCGTCGTTGATGTTACCAACTTTGACTTTGAGCGTTTAGGCGGCAGCTTGAAAGCTGGCAGAGTTATTATGCACGTAAACGGCAACTGGCGCGATGCTAGCAATGCTATTATTGAACACTATTTAGCAGCCTGGGGTACCGCTAGCCATAAAATTACCTTTGGCATTAGCACTTACGGATTCAAGGCCACCAACCGCGATATCCAAAAAACCGGTATTGTGTTAAAACAAAAACTTAAAATTAATGGCACATCCTTACGCCTTATTCCAAACGACTTCCCCGCTCTTAATACCGCCACCTCACACCATAACAAGCTTGGGCTTGCACCAAACAAGGTAGAAGTTTTGGCTGTCCGTGCCGGCAATGGGGCTATCATCGTGGCCGAAAGCGTTGGTGCGCAAAATATCACCAGCTTTGCCGCTCGCGACCAAGCCCGTCCCCACACCGACGCTTTTGTTGGCATGCTCCCGCCAAAACTCGCGCGCATGATGATTAACATCAGCGGCGCCAAAATCGGCACCCTACTTGATCCATTTTGTGGCACTGGTGTAGTCTTACAAGAAGCTTTAATTGATGGTTTTACCGCTTACGGCACCGATTTAAGTGACAAGATGGTAGATTACACTACCAAAAACTTAGCCTGGTTTATTGATAAAAAACACCCCGCCGGCACCGTCGGCACAATTAGCCAGGGCGATGCCATGACATATGTGTGGAATCATCCCATTAATACCGTAGTGAGCGAAGCCTACCTTGGTCAACCATTCAGCGCACCGCCACGCCCCGAAAAACTTACCGAAGTCCGCGGCAACTGCAACCATATCATCAGCAGTTTTTTACGCAACATTGCGCCACAGCTCAAAAAAGGCACACCACTTTGCTTGGCCATACCCGCCTGGCGCGGAAAAGATGGCGCCTTTACTCACCTTCCCCTCATTGGCAACTTAGGCACACTCGGCTATGAGCGCGTTGTGCTTAAGAATACAAAAAACGACGAGCTATTATATTACCGCGAAACTCAAGTGGTAGCCCGCGAGCTACTTGTACTGATTAAAAAATAGCTAGGGGTTGACACCTCAGTAGTAAAAGCGTACAATTAAACGGATTATTTTGTTAGTTTAAAGGAGCCCAAATGTCACACGTTAAAGCAGGTGGTTCAAGTAAGAACATTCACAACAATGCCGGCGCCCGCCTTGGCGTCAAGCGTTTTGGTGGCCAAAAAGTCAATGCTGGTGAGGTTTTAGTCCGCCAAACCGGCGCAACCAAACTAGCTGGCCCAGGCACATACATGAGCCGTAACTTCACCATCCACGCAGCACAAGCAGGCACAGTTGCCTTCAACAAAATCAAGAAAGGCCTCTTCACCGGCAAAACAACTCGTCGCACGCAAGTTGTTGTTGAATAAAATATAACAGATATAAAAAATACAACTCATCCCGAGCTGTATTTTTTATAAGCGCTAGATTAATTACTGTACCACACCGCTTAGCCACCCGCACGAATCTCTGGATGTCCAAGTGAAGGATCCCGATTAGCAAGCTGCCCATTAATCTCTGCAACGGTTTAGTTCGGGTCTTTATATCCGCTGTCACCATCGAAACCTGGGACGCTGGTAATAAGATCAGGCTGCACTACCCCGCTTGCCACTTCACCGATAACCGGCTGGTGTGTGGGCACTCCAGTAATCATGTCAGCTGCTGGTGGAACTTCTGACCGAATACCAGGTTCACCACCAGTCGCAGCTTCGTCAAGACTATAACCCGACTCACCAATACGGAGTGGTACAGCGTGTGCAGAATCAATTGGCTGCGGTTTTACTCCGCCATCTGGTTCAAAGGCACCTACGACCAAACCATTTTTATCCTTGCGCGGGAGAACAGTCACAGGGATAATATACGTATCAGTTGGCTTAAAACTTTCGGTGTCGACGACTTGCGGCGATGCGGCGCCACGCCTAGCTAGATCGCCAACGGCAGCCCTTACACGCGCCAGTAAACTTTCACGCTTTTCGTTTTCGCTATTTTTAGGACCATGTTCTTTTGACATTTTTATTTTTCCTTACTATTTTTTTGTACCTAAATATAGATTAGCAGATTGCCGCTAAATTGTCAATACCCTTATGCTAAAGTTGTACAAATAACTAGTATTGCGTCGAGGGGTTTTGCGGGGTGATTTCTACACCCAAGTGGTGGCGGATACGCTCTACCACATCGCTAATAACCACTTGCGACTTAACCAGGTAATCGTCTACGCCAAGCTGTTCGGCGCGTTCTTTGTCTTTTGGCTGGCTGAGAGCTGTTAGCATGACAATGCGGATGTTGCCGGTTTCCGGGGTGTTCCGTAAAATATCCAACACATCAAAACCACTGATTTTTGGCATCATGGCATCTAGCAAAATAAGGCCAGGCTTATACTCTAAAGCAGCGCTGAGGGCGTTTTCACCATCGGCGACGTGCTTGATTTCAAAACCCTCTAGCTCAAGGCGCGACCGGTAAACGCTAGCCAGCGCTTCATCGTCTTCTACCAACAATATTCTCTTTTTTTCGTCCATATAACCTGATTATACCCCTTATTTAAATGTAAACACAAGCCTTACTGATTGATTTGCTCGAGTGCGGCGCTTAACTGTGGGTCGCGGCCAGCATCAAAATCAGCAGCGGTCATATCAACAATCTTGTCGGGTGTTATACCCTCTTTATTGATGTTTTTACCCTTTGGCGTATACCATCTGGCCACCGTCACCTTTAAAGTCCGGCCGTCATTAAGGTTAATAACTTGTTGCACCGAACCCTTGCCAAACGTTTTTTCACCCAACAATGTAGCTGCGTCATATTCTTGCAAGGCACCAGCCACGATTTCACTGGCGCTAGCCGTGCCACCGTTAACCAATACCAACGTTTTCATACCTTGTAACGGAGCACTGCCACTAGAGCGATTGGTGTCAACAATTTTTTCACCTTGGCGCTCGGTAAAGATTATTTGATCCTTAAGCCAGAGTCCGGCCACGTCACGACCAGCGTTGGCGTAACCGCCGCCATTATCGCGTAAGTCCAAGATCACTGCTCTAATATTTTGTGCCTTAAGCTGCAAGGCGGCTTGGCGCGCTTTTTCGGCAGTATCAGTATCGAAACGAGTGATTGTCATAACACCTACACCATCCCGCACCTCTGATCGCACACTTGGGTCGTTGATCTCGGCGCGCGTAATGGTAAAGTCTTTAACCTCTTGGTTGCGCTCGATAGTCACTTTAACTGAAGTGCCTGATTGACCGCGTACCTTAGTGACAATTTGTTCTGAAGTCTGGTCTTTCATGCTTTCATCGTTGACCGCCAAAATAATATCGCCTGCTTTTAACCCAGCTTGCTCGGCTGGTGAGCTTGGTATGGTACGGATGATAACCGTTTGGCCAGAACGCACCCCCAATGCGGCGCCAATGCCGCTGACGTGTCCAGAAAGGTCGTTGTTAAACTCTTCGGATTCCTGCCGGTCCATAAACACAGTGTAACGGTCCCCCGCCGCTGCCACCAGCCCGCGGCTAGCACCATCAATCAACTTTTGCGTGTCTAAATCGCCATCATAATTTGCTTTTAGCAGCCGGTAAGTGGACTGAACGGATGACAAATCGATTGACTCAGTGGTTGACCTAACCCCCCTAAGCGATGCCAGTATGTAATCAGAATTATTACCGACAACATACCCCGCTACGCCCATGACGGCCAAACAGACGACAAAGACCGGGCGACTGATGCCGCGGCGCGTTTTATACGTAACCGGCACAACCTGTCCCGGATCTCCCCCTTGCATTTGATACGACACGCTTAACCCCCACTTTTTTACTGTTATATAAATTATACCGCACATAGCAGTGATGTGCGGTGTTTTTTACACTTTTGCTTAATTAAAACCGGCTAAAAATAGATAAACCACTGGTAAGTGCCGGCTGGCACAATCATGCGGCTAAAGTGGCCCCAGCCTGAACCGCCAGCATTGTAATAGTTATATTGCGACACCGTTAGAGTGCCGTCACCATTTACGCTATCCACCCAAACGATGTGACCATACTGACCGCCATAAATCACGCCAGCCGAGCCTGCGCGAGGCGTCCGACTGACCGTATAACCGGCATTTTGTCCGTTCGCGACCCAGTCGTTAGCATTACCCCAGTTTAAGGGGACATAGCCGCGTTCTTGGCCGACGCGCCACGCCACATAGCTAACACACTGTCTGCAGCCATAACCGTAACCGTCCGTACCCGCACCATCTGCACCGCCATAGCTCCATGCATTGGCGTCAATGTAACAGTTATTGCTGTTCCATGGGTAGCCCCCAGAACTTCCCGGAATAACCGTTGCAGTGCGTCCACCACCTGCGGCGCGGATAGCGGCTTCGATAGCCGCCTGTTGCTGCTGCATCGCCTGCAGTTGCTTCGCCTGACGGTCGCTCACTAAGGAATTATAGGCATTTTGATCATTCTGAGTTTTAGCAATCAAGTCAGCCTTTTCGGCCTCTTTTTGTTGCAAAGTATCTTGGGATTTTTGTAAATCTACTAATACCCGCTCTTGATCGACCTTAGCGACTTCGAGCTCATCTTTTTGTTTATTAATAGTATCTACCGTGTCAGTTAGCTGGCTACTCAAGCTGCTACGCTGTTCTTGCTTGTCAACGTAATCGGCGATGTTGTCACTACCGGCCAACATTTCAATTGGGGTGATTTTGTCAGCCTCGTACATTTCGGCCAAGATGTCGCCCAATAAATCTTTATTGTGGCTGATTGCGTCCTGTTTTTGCTGGATTTGTACTTTCAGCTGCTCTAGCTTGGCTTGGCTAATTTGGATTTGAGCCTTTATAGTATCGGTCTGTACGTTAAGAGCTGTTAATTCACCCTGCAAAGTTCGTACTTGATCACCAAGTGCGTTAGCCTGAACCTGATATTGGTCTATTTCTGATTGGAGAGCTTTGATTTGATCGTCATACTGATCAGCATAAGCCCTTTGTTGTTGCAAGCCAAACGGTGGCACAATCGCCATCGCCACGGCAGCAGCAATCGCCACAGACTTTGTGGCTAACCCTCTGGCCGAAACTGGTGTGGTGGACCGTCGTTTCATTCGTATGAATCTTACCATAAGCAATACTCCAATGTCAATAAAATTGTATTATATTTCACACTTAAAATTAAATCTTAAGATAACGACGCGTCGCTAATAACGACGACACTGCCCCAATTAGCGCGCCCAGCATGACCATACCCACAAGCATTAACGGAAGATATGTTGTAATAAAATCAGCAGTCCCTTGTATGGCAATGCCTGCCGCTGCCAAGCTTGGCCTTGCCAGCTGCAGCATAATGTACCCAAGGACAGTTGCAATCACGCCGGCGACAATGCCATAAACCATAGCCTCAACCACGAATGGCCCCCTAATAAAGCCCTTATTAGCGCCAATTAGTTTCATCATTTCAATTTCATCGCGACGGTTAAAAATCGCCATGCGGATAGTGTTAAAGATGATCAGTGTACTTATGGCCACAAACAATACGCTAGCCCCAATGCCGAGTTTTTGCGCAAAATCAATGGAACTAGCCAAGGTTTTGATAACCTTGCGGCGATCACCCGAAAACGACGGTGGCGCTTCGGAGTTTAAATATTGCTTCAAGCCTTCATCAGACTTGGTGAATTCTTCTAGCTGGCTAGTATCGTTAATATTTTTAAGCGATACCCTAATTGTGGCGTTAAACTTATTGTTGGATGTATTAAGGGCTTCGAGCGCCTTTGGCTTATCTTTGTTGTCTTCGGCAAATTGCGCCCTAACCTGTGATGAGTTGTTATACGACACATCTTTCACACTCGACAAGTCTTTCAACCGGCTGACAATTTTTTCAGCTTCTGCGTCGGGCGTGTCGCGCTTTAAATAAATCGACATTTCGATTTTATCCTGCAATATAGCGGTCGTATCTATTAAAATCTGCCTGGAAACAACAGAAAAAGCGATAATAATCAACGTGATAGACATCACTACCGTGGCTGCTACCGTTAGCCAGGCGTTACGGCTAAAATTATTAATACCATAACGAACCATGCGCAAAAACGTTAGCCACTGCCGACGTGCACGCTTACTTTGCGCCAACGCCTTGGTATTTTGCTTTACTTTTGCCTTATTTGCCATTATTGCCACTCCCCTGACGATATTGCCCAGTCACTTGGTCGGATGCAATCTGACCGTGGTCGATGGTAATCACCCGCCGCTTTAAGCGATTAACGATATCAACATTGTGCGTGGTTAACAGTACCGTTGTGCCATAGCTGTTAATTTTTTCCAGTAAGCGCACAATATCCCAGCTGTGCTTGGGGTCAAGGTTACCCGTTGGTTCATCTGCAATCAGGATTTTCGGCTGACGCACTACGGCGCGGGCAATCGCTACGCGCTGACGTTCGCCACCGCTAAGTTGGTGTGGGAATGCATTTTCTTTACCGTTCAACCCCACCAGGTCAATCACCTTTGGTACGGTATTTTTAATTTCACGCGTGGTCATGCCGGCGATTTCCAGTGCAAACGCAACATTTTCAAACACCGTGCGTTGTGGCAATAATTTAAAATCTTGAAACACTGTGCCAATTTTGCGACGTAAAAGCGGAATATGTTTATCTTTTAGCGTGTCGTAATCAATGCCGCCCACCACTATTTTACCGCTGGTTGGCTTTTCCTCGCGCGTGAGTAATTTTAACAACGTAGACTTCCCCGCCCCACTAGTACCAACTAATATCACAAATTCATTAGGCTCAACGTGCAAGCTAACCCGGTTTATCGCCGGCTTGTCACTTTTCCCATATATTTTCGTAACCCCATCTAACAAAATCATCACTAGCTATTATACCAT
>CALEKV010000215.1 GCA_937902525.1 uncultured Candidatus Saccharibacteria bacterium
TCAGACGTGTGCTCTTCCGATCTCAAATGCAAATAGCCGTTGAAGAGTCAAGACGGCGTGGTATACCAACCCTTGCCACGCGCGAACCGGGTGGTTCAAGCATAGGACCAGCTGTACGTAACATACTCTTAAACCCCGAATCTGGTGATATTGACCCGCTCGCCGAAAGCCATTTATTCTTAGCCGACCGCGTGCAGTTGTGGTATGGCAAAATTGCGGTTGCCCTGGCGGAAAGGTACGACGTACACTCCGACAGAAGCTGGTGGTCAACATTGGCATACCAAGGAGC
Source organism: uncultured Candidatus Saccharibacteria bacterium (assembly GCA_937902525.1). Taxonomy (GTDB): domain Bacteria; phylum Patescibacteriota; class Saccharimonadia; order Saccharimonadales; family Saccharimonadaceae; genus Saccharimonas. The sequence goes on from CALEKV010000215.1 coordinate 290, forward strand.
AGGCGGGAAGGTCGACTTAGATAAAATCATACAGCTACATAAACTCAGCCTACCCAAAGAATACCTCACACCTGACCTGGGTTTCATATTTTATATGTCCGAAGAAGACCGGATGGCCAGAAAAGCCCTAGCCAGTACAGAAGAGTTTGGCGAACAAGACCGCATAGAGCAAAAGCGTGACAACTTTTTTGAACGCGTGGAGCAACAATATACTAACATACGCCGCACTCGTATCATGGGCGCTATCGGCATTAATGCTGCAGGCTCCATAGAAGAAGTTTCGGCGCGCTGGCGACCATACCTCTTTACATTGGACGCTGCCTAGCGACGGCCCGCCAAACAGCTATGTGCTACAGTGAACACGTAAGCCTAAATAAGGTGTAAAACTACTATTTAGTCTGTGGTTACTTGAGCTATGCGCTCAGCTGCGCCGGCAAGAGCAGCTAAATACCACTGCCGGTGTTCCGGGTTGGCAATTTGAGGTGCAATTTCGTCATCGCCTACATCAATCGGTATAACCGAGGTTACTTCGGGCTCGTCATCTATAGACTCATGTCCGTACCCAGGGCGGCTCCGGTAGTCCGTTGCCCTGAAATATGTGCTCGGAATATAAAACCTACCAACAGACGTACTCAGCTGCGCAATCTTTAAAACATGCTGAGTAGAGCTTGTTTCTGATTCAATAGTGGCCAGGACATACTTTGTCACTCTTGTGTCTGGCACATTTTTCGAAAACGATTGCGACTCGGCAACCTCATCATCATTTAGCGTCACGCGCGCATCATTAAAATTATGCTTCAGTTCCATGGTATGCGCCCTTGCTGCATCTCTATATCTGGTAGCTTCGGGCAGAGTTAACAGCGCGTGTGCATTAGAAGTTTCTACTGAAATCATATCCGGAAATTCTTTAATTATCCTCAGCAACTCTGGCAGTTCAGCCATACCAGAACGCGCGCGCAATATCAATTCCAATAACTGATTGTCTATCTCCCTGACACCAGACGTACCACGCACGGCTTGCCCAAGGCGTAAAAAAGCCTCCGTATTATGTGTACATCGATTTCTTATTTGCTCGTCTAATTCTCTTTGCATCAAAAATGCCGCCTCCATATTGTTGCCGTACATACTAGCCGTATCGTAAGCTAGTTTACCCGTCATTGACAGCGCATAGTTTTGATAAGATTGATACTCCTGAAAATAGCGCCCGAGATTAGTACTTAAACCGCCGACGTACAAATTTAATGGATCAAGCGGCGTAGCGCGGTACGGCGGGAGACTTTCAATTTTAGTAATTGGATATTCAATGTCCCGATTAAACGCCAAGTCCATTTTTTCCGCCAAGTCCATTTGATTACCGCGAATAATGTCTAGTGCTTTGTAGCCATTTATTCTATGCGTTGTTGTTGGGCTAAACTCGTGATTCATCCAAAATTATATTATATCACTAAACTGCGCCGTCGGCTAACTTAGCCTGCTCATACTTGCCAATGGTGTGAGTTTTTGCTATAATACCAACCAGACATTACCAAAGACAGTAGCGAGCGTAAGCTGATAAGAATGCTACCGAGGGATGAAATCTCTTATTTGTCTTTGGCGTATTGCAAAATAGCCAAAGATTTTTGTAATGTCAAGCAACTTAACAATGTGGTCATAACCTAATCAAAGCTAAATAAGGAACCCATATACATGGCAATTTCTAAAGACAAGAAACAAGCTTTGGTAAGTGAACTAGCAGAACTATTCGCAAGCGCAAAAGGCACGGCCGTTGCAAAGTACCAGGGTATCAGCGTTGCTGACCTGCAGGCACTCCGCAAGGCCGCCCGCCAAAACGGCGTGACTATCAAAGTAGTCAAAAACCGTTTGGTGCGTGTTGCGATGGGCAGTAACGACACCTACAAAGCCGCCGACACCGGTGCCTTGGTGGGCCAGTTGCTGTATGCATTCAGCGATAGCGACGAAGTCATGGCAGCGAAAGTTTTGGACGAGTTTGCAAAAACCCACCCAGAACTCGAGCTTATTGCCGGATTTAGTGGCGAAGGTTTGGCGCTTGCTGCCGCAGACGTAAAGGCCCTGGCCGGTCTGCCAAGCAAAAACCAGCTTATTGCCGAAGTTGTCGCCCAACTGCTTTCACCAGTACACGATGTCACGAACGCGCTGTCGGGCAACCTGCACGCGCTTTTGGACGGCGTGGAAGCCAAAGCCGCAGCATAATTTGCTACGTACACTTACTAATTTTTACTACCGATTATTACGAAAGGATCTACCACTATGGCAGACGTAAAGAAACTAGCTGAAGAGCTAACAAAACTTACCGTACTTGAAGTAAACGAACTAAAAAATGTCCTTAAAGACGAATACGGCATTGAGCCAGCTGCTGCAGCTGTTGCTGTTGCCGCACCTGCTGCTGGCGCTGCTGCCGCAGAAGACGAAAAAACCGAATTCAACGTTACCCTTAAAGATGCCGGTGCACAAAAAGTCGCCGTTATCAAAGCTGTTAAAGAAATCACCGGCCTTGGCCTTGGTGAAGCAAAAGCTAGATCGGAAGAGCGTCGTGTAGGGAAAGAGTGTAGATCTCGGTGGTC
>CALEKV010000216.1 GCA_937902525.1 uncultured Candidatus Saccharibacteria bacterium
TGGAACACTGGCTGGAAATCGCTATCCGTGATGGCATGCAAAAAGCCCAGGAAATCGCTGCCGAAAAAATGAAGCCACTCATGGGCGGGCTTGGCAACCTGGGCCTTTAGGTTATAGTTTTGGCGCAGATTCTACCAAAAGCCCTATTACGGGCAATTGATGAACTTGGTCGACTGCCTGGTGTTGGGGCACGCACTGCAGAGCGCTACGCGTATTTTTTGCTGCGCGCCGAACCCAAGGGGGTGCGCACCCTCGCCGACGCTATCGCCATGCTACATGATGGCGTAAAAACATGCCCGGTGACATTTGCGCTCATCAACCCGGACGAAGATGTGTCACCGCTATACGAAGACCGTGACCGTAATAAAAAGCTTGTTGCTGTAGTGGAAGAACCGCTTGATATCGTAGCCCTAGAACGCACCAACCAGTTTAATGGCACGTACCATGTACTAGGCGGTGTCATTAGCCCAATAGACGGCGTTGGCCCGGAAAAGCTGCATATTCCGGAACTTTTACGACGCCTTAAAGACGATGCAGTCGAAGAAGTCATTATCGCTACCAATGCCAGTGTGGAAGGCGAGTCAACGGCGCTCTTTTTGGAGCGTCAAATCCGTGAAGCCAAGATTGACACAGCCATCAGCCGCCTAGCTCGCGGGTTACCAGTTGGCGTTGACTTAGAATATGCCGACCAAATTACCCTAGGGCACGCCTTGCAAGGACGCAAGCTACTCTAAACAGCTACCGCGTAACTGGGGTGACTTTGCGATAATACTCGCACGGCATTTGCTGTGAGTGTGAAATACCAATCCCTTGCCTCCGGCGGCCACTCAAACAAACCTGTCAAATTTTTGCGCACCAAGTCGATAAGGTCAAGTAGCATAGCCTTGGCTTGGCGCTCCGGGCTATTCCAGTGACTATCATTATCTACATTCGTAACGTGGACGTAAGCAGACAATTCACCCAAGAGCGCGACGATAATTGCCATTTCTCCTACCTTTCAACAGCACCCACATACGGGGTGTGCGAGTGGACCAAATAGTCTGCGGTCACAGTTATTATATTTTCATTATATCACTTTTTGCTAAAAAATGCAACATTATGTACAATATTAACAGATGTATAAAGCCGCAACAGACCGCATAATAGCGGCGCAAGAAATTGTTATTATTCAGCCTGAAAACCCAGATGGCGACAGCTTAGGGAGCAGCCTGGCGCTAGAAGAGATTTTAGGCGACCTTGGTAAGCAAGTTACGCTATTCTGTCCGATAGACATGCCAAAATACTTACGCTACATTACCGGCTGGGACCGTGTGACGGGCGAGTGGACGGGCAGTTACGACCTTGCCATTATTGTGGATACCGCCGCCGAGGCACTTTTACAAAAAACATTGGCGACCCCTGGTGTGCGCCACTTTTTTGAATCCCACCCAACCATAGTGTTAGATCACCACGGTGAATTAGACGAAGAAGAACCAACCAACGACTTGTCATTTCCGCACGATTTCATTTTAAGCGCCAACGCCGCCAGCACCAGCGAGCTAATCTACGACATTGCCATTGAAAATAACTGGCAGGTGAACGCGCAAGCGGCAACTAATATATACATTAGCATTGCCGCCGATACTCTTGGCATGACCACTCAGGGCGCCACGCCAAAAACATTCCAAACAGTTGCCGACATCGTATCCCTTGGCGCCAAACCATACGAAATCGAAACTAAACGCCGCGAATTCATGAAAAAGCCGGCCGATATTTTAGCGTACAAAGCCGAGTTGATTAAACGTATCGAATACCACCTGGACGGTAAACTAGCGACAGTACGCATCCCATGGGAAGACATCCAGGAATATAGCGATAGGTACAATCCTAGCGTGTTAGTACTCGACGAAATGCGCCTTGTAGAAGGCGTAGAGGTCGCCTGCGCAATCAAAACTTACCCCGACGGCAAACTGACAGGCAAGCTGCGCTGTAATAGCCCGCTGGCGAGCGTCATTGCCGGTTATTTTGGCGGCGGCGGTCATAACTATGCAGCGGGCTTTAAACTCTATGAATCAATTGACAATATAATGCCTGAACTTCTGACGGCAACCGAAAAGGCTTTAAATAACTATGGCACTAAGACTATATAACACCCTTACTGGCGAAATTGACGATTTTAAGCCAATAAGCAACCAATGCGTCACGTTGTACACTTGCGGTCCTACAGTATATGACTACCCTCACGTCGGCAACTGGGCGAGTTTTTTATACTGGGACATACTAGTGCGTGTGCTGATTGCCAACGGCTATAACGTAGAACGTGTTATGAATATAACCGACGTTGGGCACTTAGTGAGCGACGCCGACGAAGGCGAGGACAAGCTTGAAAAAGGCGCCCGCCGCGAAGGCAAAACCGCATGGGAAGTTGCTGAATATTATGCCGAAGATTTTATGAACGGCATGCAAAAACTAGGCCTGATTTTACCTGAACATATCACAAAAGCCACCGACTACATTGACCAACAATTAGCCCTAGTCAGGACATTAAAAGAAAAGGGCTATACCTACCAAACTACCGACGGTATTTATTTTGACACCAGCAAGTTCCCGCGCTACGCCAGTTTTGCCCACCTGGACCTTGCCGCCCAAAAAGCCGGTGCCAGGGTTGAGCAAAACGACGAAAAGCGCCAGCCATGGGATTTTGCACTGTGGAAGTTCACGCCAGCAGGGCAAAAGCGCGATATGGAGTGGGAGACGCCAGGTGATTTGCTGGATATAAGTCAGGAATCTGGAATCTGGAATCTGGAATCTGTGAAAAAAGCAGCACCTACGGCTATTAGTTACATAATGGGGCAGGGTGAAATAACCCTATCTGATATTGAAGCAATTGGCGGTAAAATTGAGCAAATTACGCCCGCGGGACACCTATGCGTAACATTCCCACTTGAAAATGCCGCAGAATTTGAAAAACTGGTTACTAATAAAATGACGCCCGGCTTTTGGAATGAATATTTAGGTAGCGAAAAACCAGTGTTTATTTTTAAACATAAGGATGGAAAAACAGAACGCTTTGAGCTTGATGATACGACAGAAGAGAAAATCCGCAAATTGGGCAACAGGTTCAACAATAATCAAGATGATAACCCGAAAGAAAACGTGTGGGATTGGCTGAAAGGCAACAGCTGGTACGCCAATAGCCCTCAGCTTCATTCTTCATTCATTATTCATGACTCTGCGGGCAAATCCCGCATGGGCTTCCCGGGCTGGCATTTAGAATGTAGTGCAATGGCAATGGATATTTTGGGCGAAACGATCGACATCCACACCGGTGGCATTGACCATATCCCAGTGCACCACACCAACGAAATCGCCCAAAGCGAAGCCGCCACCGGCAAACGTTTTGCCAACTATTGGCTCCACAACAACCACCTAAAAATCGATGGTGGCAAAATCAGCAAAAGCCTTGGCAACGGCTACACACTGCAAGATTTAGAACAACGCGGCTTT
>CALEKV010000217.1 GCA_937902525.1 uncultured Candidatus Saccharibacteria bacterium
GATTGGTACAGTCCTTGGTATAGTCCTGCTTGTTATATCTTTTGGAGGGTCGTCACTTAGTATGGTGATAGTCCATATGGGTGACCAAATTAACACCAGGCTAAACCATGGTATAACCAGCTTAAACGAGAGAAGTGCAGCCCTTAATGCATCAAGACTAAAGGGTGCTACTCGCGGTGCGTGCGGAGAAAAGACTTTACGATGTCGGTATTCAACCATATCAAATAAGCAACTTAAAAATTACGAAAAAGCCGCTCAAGCCGATCCTAAGCTAAAAATCGACACTCGCGAATCCGCAATACCCGGTCGTCATGTTATTACCGATATTACATACGATGGCGTAAAAATAGATCCCAGTAATTATCGCTCTACGCTATTTAGTAACCCATCATTCGCCAGTGCGATGGACCGTGTTTACAGCCCGCGCCTAGCAACATTACACGATAAGGCTGCCCGCATAGCCCAGGCTAGGCTTAAAGCCTATCTGGTTGATCCATTCACGGGTAATGAAGCAGACGACGAGGCCCGCATGAAGAAGGTTAAAGGAGTTGTTGAGGACGGAAACAGTCTCGGTAGGGGTAGGCTTTCGGAAACTGATAATGCTGATTCAAGTGACTGCACTACCGATGAATGCTTAAATAATAAAAAGGCCAATCAGACAGCTGACGCAATTAGCGATGCCGCCGATGAAGTTAACGCAAGCGACACCAAGGAAATTAGCAAAATATACAACGGCTCTAGTCAAGCCATCGGCAATGCCTTAAAAATTGGTGTCGCCGACGACTTATGCACGGCGTATGGCACAATAAAAGCTCTTTCTATTGCTGCAAAAGTAGTTCGTTCGCAGCAATTATCGCGCATGGCGACGATTATCGCTACAACAGGAGCGATGATTATGACAGATGGAGCCTTAGAGTTAAACAAGCTCAAACCAGAGGACGCTTCTTTTATCGGAGATCTGCTCACCAAGACATACAAGAAAGAGGATGGAACCGTGACTAAGGCGGCTAGTGATTCCTTTGGATACCGATGGGTGGCGTATGACGAGATTGGTCCAGTAGACGACAACGCTGCGCCATATGTAATCGGAGCCAGCTTTGGCGGCTCATTGTCTGGCTTTATTAGTACAGTAGTTGGGTTCTTTGGAAGCACAGCTAAGGCAGACAGCACGTGTCGCATTGTCAATAGCACACTAGTACAAGGTGGCCTCCTGGTTGCAGGCCTTGCACTGTTAATCATACCGACCGGTGCTGGTCAAGGAATCTCCGCAGGCTCAATCGCTGGCTCCGTCGCAATCTCGGTCGCATCCGCCATACTTCCAGCCCTGCTTGCTGACGTTGTTGCTGGAAAACTAATAGATAAATACACCAACAGCGAAGATTACGCTAATATGTGGGTAGCAGGAGCCGGCGTATTATTAGTCAGTGCGACTATCTTGCGTGGAAATATACCTTTAAAGAAGGGTCAACAAGTTTCGCAGTACCTAACACTTACAGAGGAGACTAATCAATTATACGCGCGGATTGACAGAGAGACACTCAGCCCGTTTGATATATCAAGCCCCAATACTGCCCTGGGTAGTATATATTCTAAGTTCATTCCAGCGTTTAGTAGCATTCAAAGCGGGAAGGTCTATGGGTTGATGCAGTCCGTCGGCTCTATAGTGTCTTCAATTGGCTCCAACTTATTCACTCCGGCCCTTGCTGTTGACCCGTCAGCAAGATACGATCATTGTGAGGATATGGATGTTAATTCTATCGACCTTGCCGCCGACCCTTTTTGCAACTTAGTGCCTGGCATTCCAGTTGAAAGGTTACAAGATGACCCCCAAGACATTGATGCTCGCCTGGTTTCACAAGGACACAGCGACGAAGTGACAGGTAAGCCAATATCAGAAGCCTACAAGTATCTTGTAAAAAACTGTATTGAGCGCACCACCGCATGGGGGAGCACAGGCTCCGACTCTTCTAGTTCTAATGGACAGGAGTGTCTACTTGGCGAAAGCAGCGTGCTTACACCACTCTCAGGGATATCAGATGATCTCAAGATAGATATGTACCTACATTATCAGGATCAGGTTATCTTAGATGGACAGGATAATGGATATGATCAACCGCAATCAGATACTACAACACCTGATTTGGCGGTAACGGGCAGCGGTAGTTTTCCGCTCGCCATGCCCGCTAATGGTCCGGTCACATCGCCTTACGGGTACCGTTTTAACCCTATTGACGGGACTAGCGAGCTTCATGATGGTACAGATATAGGGGCGGCATGCGGCACTCCGTTAATAGCGGCAGAAAGTGGAACGGTAATAGAGAGTGGCCTGTCTGGTGGCTGGGGTAATAGGATTGTGATCGACCATGGTACTATTGACGGAAACCAAATAAAATCAGGCTACAATCACGCCGAAAGCCTTCTTGTGACCACTGGCGCCCAGGTGACACGCGGGCAACAAATCGGATACGTCGGCACAACCGGCTACTCCACCGGGTGTCACCTCCATTTCCAGCTGTGGATAAA
>CALEKV010000218.1 GCA_937902525.1 uncultured Candidatus Saccharibacteria bacterium
CTTAGAATACTTAACAATACAAGGTTAGTGTCCTACTTGGGGGTATCCTGTACGATATCCCCTAACACCCTCATTATAACACAAATAACAATATAATACAATAACCAGTGATTTCGTTTGTAAATATGGGATTGAAGTTACAGCAGTGCGCTAGCTTTTTTGGCTATTTGCAGCGATTCGTTAGCGGGTATAACAATAATTGGCTTACTTTGTGCCATTTTACTGATGAAAGTTGGTTTTTCTGGATTCAGGCAGGCTGCGTTAGTGCTGGTATCTAGCAAAAATTCAGCAAAGCCAAGGTGTGCAACAATCCGTTTGCGTAAAATTGCGCTGCGCTCACCCACTGTACCGGTAAATACAAGCATGTCTGCCCCGCCCAGCGCGGCGATCATGCCACCAATTGCCTTATGGTAGGTGTGAACAAGTGTGGTTAGCGCCAGGTGTGCTAGGTGATCACCGTTCGCCTCACGTTCCACCAGCTCGCGGATATCGTTGCTACCGCCAATGCCCAAAAGCCCGCTTTGGTGGTTAAGGTATTCTTCCATCTGGTCTTCGTCCAGGTTAAGTTTGGCGCGCAGGATTTTTACGGCAATTGGATCGATAGTGCCACTGCGCGTTGCCATTAGTACACCTTCGAGCGGGCTGTACCCCATGGTGGTATCAAGGCTGCGCCCGTGAAACACCGCCGTAATACTGCTGCCGCTGCCCAGGTGGCAAACAATGACTTTGGGCGGTAACTTGCCCATGCTCCATAGGTTGTCTATACTCGCTTGCACTGACAAGCCGTGATAACCAAAGCGCTTAATATCGTATTCGTCTGCATCTTGTAATTTGATACCGTAGTTCCAGGCATAACTCGGTTTGGTTGAATGGAAGCTGCTATCTGATATGCCAATTGTTTTTATTTGGGGGTGTGCTTGCCGTAGTAAGTCTAGCTCATGCAAAGTATTTTTAATGTGGATTGGCGCGAGTTCTTGCGCCAAAATGAATTTTTGCATGAATTCATCGTCCACAACATGGTCGGCCATAAAGTAGCCGCCTGGTGCAACAATACGGATTGCGATTGCATCCAATTGCTCGTTTTCGTTTAATACACCAGCACTGCGCATAATTTGTTCAGTGTGCAAGGCGCTTTCGGCGACATTTGTAAAATCAATAGGTAGCGTTTGCCCACCGTTTTTGTCTTT
>CALEKV010000219.1 GCA_937902525.1 uncultured Candidatus Saccharibacteria bacterium
GTTAGATTAGTCGGAGGAGTCATCTGCGGTTTACAAAACGCCATAGTTTACAGTATAATCACAGACGCGTAGCGCGTCAGGATATAATGTCCAGCAACGACGCTAAACATGCATTAACAAATTAGTATGCGGACGTGGCGGAATTGGTAGACGCGCTAGCTTGAGGGGCTAGTGATTATTGCAATCGTGGAAGTTCAAGTCTTCTCGTCCGCACCAAAATATTAAGACAAGCAATAGCTTGTCTTTTTATTTTTTCTTTGTTCAAGCACTTGAACTGCCGGTGTCTTTTTACTGAAGCAATAAGGTGGAGATAGTGGCTGCTACCATGCCAAAGCCAAAGCCCAAGCCTTCACCCCTGGCTCATTAATGTGAGCACGTTGTGGCATGGTACAATTTCACCTTGGGAATAGTATCAGCATAATTATATAAAATATTGCGGCAATAGAGGCTGTAACGATTAATCGTTTGGTGGTAAGGCCATTAAACAGTTTTTGCATTACTGGGTAGCCGTAATAAATAAATAAGGTGGCGACAACCCCAAATAATAAGCTGTTTTCTAGGCAAATATAACCCTGAATATTAAATGGTTCGTTACTGTAACTCCAAAATGGATTATTGCCATAAGCAGCAACGATTACCAAGGCGCAGATATATTCTATTATGGCCGTGGTGAGTACACATATTATATAGGTCTTAAATAAGTTGGGGCGGAACTTGTTTATTGCAGGTGCGATAAGCGTGACTATGATTATTACGCCGATACCATACGGTTCTGCCAAGGGAGGGTCTAATAGTTGAGTGAATAAATATTGGAGAGGATCAGTAAAGCCATAATGGAAAAATCGCCATACGTTTTCCAGGTAGTGTCCTATGACTGTGCCTGCGACAAAGTAAATTACAAGTTCGCTAAGGCGCCGTAGTAAAGATGTTTTGGCGATAACTTTGGTATGATCAGGCATAACGGTATGCCACAAGTATACACCTTAAGGGGCTAGGGGCCTATTTTAATAAGCCAACTATTGTCTTAAGGTCGGTGCCGGCTTTTACGCCTGGCCCTAAGATGCCGTGTGGGTCGCAGATTTTTTTGATCTCACCGTACAACGTGTTGACTGTGTCATCACGTTGGCGTGCAACGAATGGTACCTTTAGCTTGCCTTCGCCACCATCGGTTATAAAGCTACCGCCGTGCATTGTGACTAGCTTAGATAATTCATCCAGCAGCTTAAGGGCGCGCTGTTTGTCGCTGGTTTTACTAAACGCCAGTGTGGGATGAACGGCATAGCTACCAGCGAGAGCCCAGCCGCTTAGTGGTATATCAAATTTTAGAGCGTCTTCTAATTTTAACAAGTCGGCGTAAAATGCGCTGAACTGTAGTTTTGGCACAAAAAAGCGCCCAAAGATGTCTGGTGAAGATTCGATTGACTGGTCTGGTGCTATGGTGTAGTGCAACACGTCGCGCGCAGTACCGAGCTCTAGTGCTTTGGTGCCCGTTGTGCCCGTAAATGCCGCATTAAACTTTTGAGCGATTTTGTTGGTTTTTTTACGCGACCTTTCGCGTTGATGTTCGCTG
>CALEKV010000220.1 GCA_937902525.1 uncultured Candidatus Saccharibacteria bacterium
AGATTCCGAAACGTGACTGGAGTTCAGACGTGTGCTCTTCCGATCTTTACTAGCACCACTAAGGCCGCCAGGGCGCCGAAAATTAGCATACCTACCGTAAAAAAATACCTTTTTAGCTTCAATATCAATGTTGCAGGGCAGGGAAGCTAAATTAATTCTTGTAATCTCTTTCGTATTTCCTTCCTATAGTTTTTTTAAAGTTTGATTTAAGTTATCAATTTCATACTGCAAAAGATCGTTAACTTCCGCTCCGTAGGGCGTAATCTGATAGTATTTACGCGGCGGTCCCTGCTCGCTTTCCCGCCACTGGTGACTAAGCAGCCCATCCTTTTGCAAGCGATTAAGTAGCGGATAAATCGTCCCTTCTACCACCACCAGGTCCGCTGCGTACAGCTTTTTAATAATGCCGCTAGTATAAACGGGCTTACGGGCACATACGCGTAAAACACAGTACGCTAAAAAACCTTTGCGAAGCTGGATAGCCAGGGACTCGGCGTATTCATCAGCCGGTTTCATATAGATAAACTTCCTTCAGTTTCATGAACTATTATGTTTTGTATAGTCCTATGTTATGCAAGGTACTATGATATGTCAATACTTAATTATTCTATTTGTTAGTCAATTAACAGCTTAACTCTTTCTACTATGGCTTGGGATGGATCAATAACTAGAGCACGCCCCTGCGCAATAGAGTTTATCTCATCTTTAATCCAGTGGTAGTGCGTACAAGCCAAGACTATCACATCGGCCCCATTATCCAGCAAAGTATTTATGGTGTTTTTAATGCAATCTATTGTCATTGACTTGCTCTCGATCATCCGCGCCCAGTTAGAGCAGTCGGGCTCGAGGATTTTAACATCACTTGCATATCTATCTTTTAGATTTAAATATCTAGCACTAGTTAGCGTGTACGGCGTAGCACAAACTGCCACTACTTTATTCTGGGTGGCGAGTACAGCCGGCTTAACCGTAGGCTCTAAGCCTATGAACCTTACACTGCTGTACTTTTCCCTAAGATACTCAATCGCAGCCGCCGTAGCTGTATTGCACGCCAATACAATAGCATTGCACTCGGCTTGTAACAGCGGTTGTATTGCCCGATCTGTCAAGCTTATAATCTCTGCGTTCTCGCGTCCACCATATGGTACGTTGCCAGAGTCAGAGGCATAGAGCACTTCAACATGCGGCAGCACAGCTTCAATCGTCATTGCCACGGTCTTGCCGCCAACGCCGGAATCAAACACGCCAATCTTTATAGCCATACATATATTTTATCACGTCAACTTGACATTTTTGGTTACATTTGATATAATCAAAGCAGTAGCCAGATCTACTGGATGAATACTTGATTACTGTCTCGCTGTTCATCAAAACCGAACAACGAAAGGTAACTGATGCAGAACAACTCAAACAATCGCGGCCAACGCCGCCGGCGCTTTAATGGCGCCAACAAACAACAAGCGGGTAGCGGCGCCCAGGGCCGCCCCGCGCGCCCAACCCGCGCTAATCGTGGCGCCAAAAGTAACAAACAGGCGGCCCAAATCAACCCCAGCAAATTCATTAACCGCGCTGTAGAACGTGCCCCTGAAGTGCCATATGTGCCAACGCATGGTTTTAACGATTTTGCGCTGAACCGAACAACCAGGCAAACTCTAGAATACCTTGGCTTTACCCAGCCAAGCGCCATTCAAGACCAAGCAATCGCACCGGCCCTTGAAGGTAAGGATATTATTGGACTAGCAAATACCGGCACCGGCAAGACAGCCGCATTCTTGCTGCCGATTATTGAAAAGCTCAGCAAAAACCCTGTGCGAAATAGCGTGCTTATACTTTCCCCGACCCGTGAGTTATCCCAGCAGATCGATGAGGAATTTAAACGTTTTGCCGCTGGCCAAAAACTTTACAGCGCAATTTGCGTGGGTGGTGCTAATATTGGGCGTCAAATCCGCGATTTACAGCGCAACCCCCATATAATCATTGCTACCCCAGGCCGCCTAAAGGACCTGATTGATCGTCGAGTGGTCGTCCTTAGCGCTATCAATACTTTTGTATTAGACGAAGCCGACCGCATGTTAGATATGGGCTTTGTGCGCGACATCCGCTACGTCGCTAGCTTACTGCCCGTACCGCGCCAAACCCACTGTTTCAGTGCCACAATGACGCCCGACATTCAGTTAATTATGAATGAAATGATGGTAGGCCCGGTTGTTATTTCAGTGCGCCGCGGCGAAACCAGCAATCATATTGACCAAGATGTTATAAGGGCGCGCGACAAAGCGCATAAAAGTGACATATTACACGAATTATTACAGCAAGATGAGTTTGAAAAGGTCATTGTTTTTTGCGACACAAAATACGGCGCTCAGCGATTAAGCGATAGACTAAGCGCCAATGACATACCAGCGGTAGCCATTCATGGTAATAAAAGCCAAGGCCAGCGTGAACGGGCTTTAAAGGCCTTCAAGACCGATGCTGTCAAGGTCATGGTCGCAACCGATGTGGCTGCGCGCGGGCTTGATATTCCAAATGTCAGCCACGTCATAAACTTTGACCCACCAAAACAATACGATGATTACGTGCACCGCATTGGGCGCACCGGACGCGCTGGTAAAACCGGCAAAGCATTAACATTTATTGCAAGCGCATAATCGCTAGGCTTGCTTCAACTTTTAGGTGACAGTTCTGCTGCCCGGCCCATTCATCGGTAGCCTTAGCCGCTCCAGGCAGGGCACTGCTAACGTAATCATCAACGATAATTACCGCTCCCTTGACAAGTTTTGATGTGATCAGGCGAAAGGAATCTTTGATTGATTCGTAGTAGTCACCATCTAAAAACGCAAACATAATATCACCCGGCACGTCTGTTGAATTGATATCGGCAAACCAACCTTTATGAATAACCGGCGGGGTTAGGCCAGCTTTTTTAAAATTGGCAATAAATTGCTTTTTAGTGGCTAATAGTTCGCCAGCCTTAAACTGCTCGCCGGCTGCGGAATAATCTTGGTGTGTTTTATTGGGCAATCCGCTAAATGAGTCAAATACATGGTAGCTGCTACTACTGTTATATTGACTCAGAAGTCGGGTTATAAACAAACTAGTTGTACCAACGTAACACCCAAACTCAACCACCGCGCCTTGTCCGCCACGCTGCAACAACCACTCAAGCTCGCTTAAAACTATTCTAAGTTCCTTGACGTCAACCTGGTCGGAAATAATAGGATATGTTCTTAGCAATTGGCTTGTAATCATAGTGTGCTGTCATTCTATCACACCAATACATGCAAGTTTTTTATTAGACGGTCTTTTTTATAAGAATGCGCTAGCTATCAAGGTATTCTTTAAGTTCGCGCTCTAACACGTTAGCGGAGCGTAAACCAACCAGGTTTTTAACCACTTGACCGTTTTTGTAGACCACTAAGTTTGGGATTCCTTGCACACCGTGCTCGTTGGCAAGCATATTGTTATCCTGGCTCTCTTCAATATTGACCTTGACGACATCAAGCTTGCCGTCATACTTATGAGCGATACCCTCAAGTGTAGGCGCCATAGCGCGGCACGGGGCACACCATTCTGCCCAAAAATCCACCAGCACTACCTTATCGTTTTGCTGGGTGCTTTCCTTAAACTCTTCCTTGGTTAGGGTCGCCGTCACGCTCATCGTTGCCTCCTATTGAATCAAAATACTTATTGTTCGATATACCCTTATTGTAAATCATTTACACTACACCTTCAAGCTAAAGTGCTATACTTAAACTGAAGATCATTGGCCTATTAACTAATCGTCGTGAACTTGCCGACATAATCAACAACTTTCAAAACAATCATCAAAGATAGGGGGCGTATGGATACAGCACAACTCGACATAAATGGTAGCTCTGGAGGAATCACTGCCAACCCATTGGCAATCCCCGGACTTGAAGGCCTGCAAGGCATGCTTGGCTTCATTATGATTGGCTCCACCGTGCTTGGTGTACTGTTTTTAGTTTTATATATCCTTAGTCTAGTGCAACATGCACGCGCCGACCGGGCCGTGATCGCCATGCATAAAGACATCGCCGCTATAAAAGAAATTCTTCAAAAACAAGTGTCAGGTAGTCCGGTGGCTGATATACCGACGCCTGCTCAAGTTTCCAGTGAAACCCCTCCCGTCGCAGATGCCGACCAACTAGAGGGTCTATCCACCGACTTGACCTAGCCGACGAACACTTACGGTACTACAAACGTGCTATTCGTGGCGGACTTGAAGCCACTTAAGCCATTTTGGTGCATACCAGCTCGCGCGTCCCAGCAGTGTCATCACCGAAGGCACTAGTAGTAACCGTACAAAAAATGCGTCCACTAGGACCGCAACGCCAAGCCCAATACCAATCATGCGCATAAGAATCACACTACTGCTCGCAAAGGCGATAATCACTACAAACACCATAACCGCGGCAGCGCTGATAATCGGCCCCGTTTTAATAATGCCCTGCTTAACCGCTTCAGTTGGATTATTGGTCTTTTGGTACACTTCAAACATGCGACTGTACAAAAACACGCTGTAATCCATGGCCAGCCCAAAGGCTATTGCCGCAATCAAAACGAGCGGCGTCATGACAATACCATCAACTGTTCCCCACTTTGTCAGCGCATCAATCCAACCAAGCTGAAAAATTGCAACCAACACCGCAAAGCTGATCGCAAGTGAGATACCGTTAATCACGATAGCCTGAATCGGAATAGTCACGGACGCCAGCAGTAAAGATAATAGCACAAACATGCTGACGCCAATAACTAAGAGTGCGGCTGGTATTGCTTGCAGGTAAGCTTGGTTCGTATCATACGAATAAGCCGCCGTGCCGCCAACTAGCCATTCCCCGCTACGTGGCTTGATCTCACGCATTGCTAGTAGTGCATCCTCGGCTTCAGCTGTGCTACTATCAACGTCGAGCACAACGCTAAATCTCAAAGCGTCATTTTTAGCATTCTGATCGTAGAGTGCCGCGAGCGGCGCTGGTAGCGCTCCTTG
>CALEKV010000221.1 GCA_937902525.1 uncultured Candidatus Saccharibacteria bacterium
ATAGTTTACGCCAGCGACGGCGTGCGCGTTAATTAGCCCATGCAAATCAAGTGACATAGCAGCAGTATAATCAGGTAGTTTAAAACCTTTTAGTATACTTTGCTTTAGTTCACCAATCATTCCCAAATATTCACCCTGGCGGCTCGTTACCACAGCACTACGACTTAACTCGAATGGTGCTGTAAAGGGAGTATCTGCGGCTACGTCAGCTGGAACAAACTTAAGCGTAAAGCCTAAATCTTTCGCAAGCTGAGTGACCAGGCTGCGCATATAATAATACGGCGCACCTTCATTTGGTTTTTTGCTAGCATATACCGCATCGACCAATTCTATCTCGCTCGGTAAGCCAATATCATCACTGCCGTGTTCTTTTTTATCATGGCCTTTTCCGATTTCGAATAACGTGAATTCATCGTGACCAGCTTTTATATTGCCGTGGATTTTATCCAGCAAGCTTGGCAACACGCTAAGGCGGTAATACTGCAAATCCGGGCTTAAGGCATTGCCTAACTGGAATGCCTGTGCAATATCCTGCCCCGCGCGCTCCATGACGTTTTTGTGCACAAAGCTGTAGGTAAGCACCTCATTCGCACCAGCCTTGCTTAAGCTCTCGCGAATAAGTTTTGCAACCTCTCGTTTTTGGTTTTTGGTAACCGGTTTAATACTGCGCCGTGGCAGTTCACGCGGCAGTTTATCAAAACCATATAGCCGACCCACTTCCTCCACAATGTCTTCAGGCAAATCTAAGTCTGTCCGCCAAAAAGGCGCTTCAATGCATATATAATCACCGCCACCGTTCAACCCATGCGCATCGATTTCAACATTAGTCAATAGCCGGCACACATCGTCTTCACTAAGCTGCGAACCTAGGCGGTCGTTGATGTATTCTTCGTTAATATCAATATTTGCAGCTTCATAGCGTCCGCCAAAATAATCATCCCGCCAGTCACTAAAAATTTTATGGTCAAAAACGTCGCTTGCCTGTGTTCCGTTGGCAAATTGCTGTACATAATCAACCGCTCGGGCCAGCACCGCACCGTTTTGCAATGGGCTTTGGCCTTTGTTAAAACGCGTCACGGCGTCAGTAAACAAACCATGGCGCATGCTGGTTTTACGGATTGTATACATGTCAAACGTGGCGCATTCTAGCACGATATTTTTTGTATCGGCGCTCACTTCGCTATTACCGCCGCCCATAATACCGCCCATACCAATTGGCTTTTCGCTATCAACAATCACAATATCGTCTGGCGTGACTTCGTATGTTTTACCGTTTAATAGCGGCAGCTTTTCGCCCGTACGGCCCATACGCACACCCAGTGCGTGGCCAGCTAGTTTGTCGTAATCGTAGGCATGCAGCGGCTGCGCGGTAATCAACATCACGTAATTTGTAATGTCAACAATATTATTGATTGGCTTGCTGCCCAATCGTACTAACTCGCATTGCAACCAAAATGGGCTGGGTTTAACCGTAACATCCTTAATGGCCACTGCCATAAATCGTGGTACTTTTTCAGCCGCTTCATTTGTCACCGTAAGTTCAAGTCCACTCGCGCTGGTAAGCTCAATCGTAACAGAATACCACTCCGGACTGGTAAATTTGTGTCCTAAAATACCGGCGATTTCGCGCGCCACGCCCAACTGCCCAAAACAGTCCGGGCGGTGAGTAAACATTTTGTTTTCAATGTCGATAATAGTGTCGTTAAAGCCAAATGTTACGGCAAAATCCAAACCAGGTTTCAGCTCAACGCCGTTCATATCATTTGCGGTCAATTCAATAATACCGTTGTGGTCGCTGCCAATAGCAAGTTCATCCGCCGCCGCCAGCATACCCTGGCTTACCACGCCGCGCAGTTCGCGTGCACTCAAAACAAACAGCTCAGCATCATTAAAGCTAGCCGGCACCGTAACGCTAGGTGGCAGCCACACCGCAAA
>CALEKV010000222.1 GCA_937902525.1 uncultured Candidatus Saccharibacteria bacterium
CGGTCAGTCAGGGGATTGCGCTTGCATGGGATGGCGCGACCACGATTTATGCTATAGCCAATGGCAGCGCGGGTGAATTTAAAAAATATGATATAGTGACTGGCGTTTGGTCGTCGTTAACAAAGATAGCGGGCTCCACCTATTACGATAGGTATACGCTTAAAATCGCTAATGGTAAAATGTTCGCATTAAAACTAGATTATGGTTATGAACGCGTACGACTAAGGGAATACGACATTGCAGCTAGCACGTGGTCTAATAAGGCCGTCCCGCAAACCGCGGCGCATGTTTATGATTCGTCATTGCCCTTAGCGTACGATGGTTCAAAATATCTCTATACCTATGTCGCTTCAGATGTGCACCCGGTGTTTTACCGTTATGACACAATTAATGATTCATGGAACAACGCATCACTACTAGACCCCGATCAAACTAATTCAGACTGGCACCGCAAGCCAATGTATGATGGGGCGCAGTCCATTTATTACTTTGGCGGACGCGGTGGTTATGATCGTGTATATAAATATGACTTATCAACTAAAACAGGGGTGCAGATAGGCACGCAAATCAACGTGACCAGCGGCCATGATGGCGTGTATCACGATGGCTCGCTGTATATATTGCCAATTAGTTCTGGTAAAACATTCCAACGTTATGAAATAGCGACCAACAAGTTTATACCGTTAGCCGATCTACCGCTCACAGCCTATTACTATGGCATGGACCTTATTGACGGTGGCGATGGTTATTTGTATGCAACTTTTGGTAATGGACAGGCGGGCTTTTATAGGTACAACATAGCCCTTGATACATGGCAGGCGTTGAGTTCGTTGCCGTGGGGCACTAGCCACGATGCTTCCATGACAAAAATTGGTAGCAAAATCTACCTGGTAGCGTTTAATGGCAACTCGCGACTGATGGTCTATGATATAAATGTTGGCGCCTGGACCACGGTATCTGCATTTCCAAGCGGCTCTTTGGATTACGGCGGGTATTTGACTAGCGATT
>CALEKV010000223.1 GCA_937902525.1 uncultured Candidatus Saccharibacteria bacterium
GACTTTTAATGCTAATTTTCGTGTTATACGTTAAATCAGCAAAAAGTCTTCAACAATCAAAGGTTTTTATTCAATACTCCCTGATTGTTTTTGGCTGCTTAGTTTTTTTATTCTACTCTTCGAGTTTAATTGAACTAGTGCTAGCGTGAGTGGCTTTGAACGTTAGCCTTTACGGGTTAATGCTCCAAGGTTCGAGGTATTCGATCGAGGCAGCAACGAAGTATTTCTTACTGGGTGCGGCTTCGACCGGATTACTTTTTTTTGGGGTTTTTTTACATTTTGTTGAGTACGGTTCGGTTGGGTATTCAACATTTAGTTTTTTAATCTCATCGGGAATTTCGGCTTTACCTGTTCTGTCGCTAACCCAACTGGTCGCATTTATTTGTGTTTTAACAGCATTCCTGTTTAAGCTGGGTGTTTATCCGTTTCACTTCTATTTAACTGCCGTTTATGATGGTGTTCGATATGATATGTTAGGTATTATCACCCTACCTGTTAAATGTATAACCTACTTTGCCATGTTAAATTTCGTACAAAGTTATGGCTATGCCGCAGTAACTTTTCATAGCGGATTTGTATTTTTAGGTTTAGGTTCATTATTCATGGGTGCTTACGGTGCGTACCTACAACAAAAGCTTCGTAGCTTTTGAGCCTATTCATACGTTGGAAGTATGGGATTTGTATTTTTAGGGTTTAATGTTTCATCTGCTACGCTTGTAACGTACGTTGGAACTCAATATTTTATGATTTATCTTTTTACTTGAGCTTTAGTTTATTGATGGTTTAATGCTGCCCGCCTGGCAGAGAGTATTACAGCAGCTGATGGCTTAGCTCGTATTAGGTATACTGAAATACGTTATATCGCCGAGCTATCGTCGACCACCAATATTGCACCAAAATATCGCCTTCCAGCTTTTGTTTTAATTTTTTCATTAGCTGGTGTACCGCCTACGTTAGGTTTTTGGGCAAAATTTTGTGTTCTGTCTTCCTTAACCAATACGGGTTTTGGTTATTTAGTATTACTAAGTGTTTTACTTCTGCTACCGTTAAGTGCATATAACTATCTGCGTCTAGTTCGGGCTATGTCGTTTCAAATGGATGAGCTGTACGAAGGTTCTTCTGTTTCAGCAGTTTTTTACTTTAATAATTATTATTCTTTTGATCCGTTTATTCGTCTTTGTATTTGACTAGTTTTAGCGTTTGTTCCTTTATCCTACTATCTTCGTATTTCATTTATTGAGGACTTTGGGTTTGGGCTAACGGAATAGTCAATGAGCGTCATTTTTTGGTTATGTTGTTAATACAAACCGATTTGCGTTAAAGATTTTAAGTTTTTTGTATATTGAATTTTAATTGTGTGGGGTATTTGTGAGAATTGATAAATTTATAATTTTGAAGTCTGATCCTGGCTATGAGTGAACGCTTGTAACACATATCTAACACATGCGAGTCTGGGCCCTAGGAGGGTTGGCAGCGGCGCCCGGGTGTTTAAAACAACGACCATAACAACTAGAAGCGACCGAAAATGTCCTGATGCTTTCTGCTTTCGTGATGAGACAGGTAAAAAATCTTTAGATGCTTTGTATGGAAGGTGAGTTGGTCCGATTAAGTTGTTGGCGGAGGTAAAGGCCCACCAAGCTGTTGATCGGTAGCTGATCTAAGTGGATGCACAGCCACATCGGAACTGGAAAAGGTTCGAACCCCTACGGGGGGCTGCAGTGGGGAATCTTGAGCAATGAGCGGAAGCTTGACTCAGTGATGTTATGTGGGTGATGAAGGATAGTTCGTAAAGCCCTTCAGGTAACGAGAATACAATGATGTGCTGTTACTGTAGAAAGTTCCGGCCAATACCTGTGCCAGCAGCCGCGGTAAGACAGGAGGAGCGAGCGTTATTCAGCTTGATTGGGCGTAAAGGGTACGTAGGTGGTCAATCAAAGTGATTTGTGTGAAATTCAAGGACGAGGTCTCGTTGGAGGGCATTCACAATTAATTGACTAGAGTAGTGAGGACGTTGGCGAGAACTGCCCGAGGAGTGCTAAAATACTAAGATACGGGTAGGAATACTGAAGGCGTAAGCAACTGTCGACTTACTAACTGACGCTGAGGTACGAAGGCGTGGGGAGCAAACGGGATTAGAGACCCCGGTAGTCCACGCAGTAAACGATGAGTGTTAGATCCATTGTTTAATGCTTTGGTTCGAAACAAACGTGTAAACACTCCGCCTGGGGAGTACTGTCGCAAGGTTAAAACTCAAGGGAATTGACGGGAGCTTTTTCCAAGCGGTGGAGCATGTGTTTTAATCCGATAACACACGGATAATCTTACCAATCCATGCATATTACGTACTATCTCAAAACTGGGATAGGATTAGTTTTACAGGTGCTGCATGGCTGTTGTAAGTTCGTAGTTTTGAAATCGCTAATTAGATTTAGATAACGAATGCAACCCATGTCGATAAATTCTAATAAGGACACAATTTTGAATTTGTTGCGAGAACGCGGCAAAGTTGTAAACCTTTGGGTATATTGAGAATCCAGATGTTATATCAGGAGGAAGGAATGGACCACATCAAGTCGTTATGGCCTTTATGGATTGGGCTAGGCATGTGCTACAATGGGGGGGACAACTAAGAGGCTGATAGGCAACACTTTAAATACCCTCGAAGTTCAGATTGCAACCTGTAACTCGGGAGCATGAAGGCGGAATCGCTAGTAATCGCGGATCAGCATGCCGCGGTGAATCAGTTCTAGGGCTCTGTACACACCGCCCGTCACGCTCTGGGAATGGGCTGGATGAAGGGATAGGGACGCGGCTCGTATGTAACAGTACAGAGTGGTTAATAACGCGACCTCCATAGATTCGGTTCAGGATTGGAGTGAAGTCGTAACAAGGTAATCGTAGAGGAATCTGTGGTTGGAGAAAGACTTATTTATATCCTTATTAAGTAACTTTTTGTTTCTTAAATTTATTCGCATTAGTGTTTGTTTATTTTTTTTGATAGTATTAACTTAAAATGCATTATACAAATATAATGCGTGAAATTATTTTATGTTTGGACTATTTAGTGAGAAATTTTATATTATCTTTTTGTGGTGGACTTGGAGGTTTGGTGTAG
>CALEKV010000224.1 GCA_937902525.1 uncultured Candidatus Saccharibacteria bacterium
CGCGCCGAGGCAGTATGTACCTGCTGGTCATCACCAATAAATTGGATAGTTTGTTGCAACTTGGACTCCTCGTTGGCCCAGCTGGTGTCCGTGCTTTCGGCGACCTCCTGTTGATAAACAACTTCACCACCATTCCATGCATGCGCCGCTGCCGCCTGTGTAATAGCGGCGCAAAATGCAAGTATACCTATGACCATCAAATGTCTTATCATAAACCCCTCTGTCAATTATTATTTCTATAATTGATACGCCACTTAATTCCACTTTGCAAGCATAAGAATATTATTATTTAACTCAGATTTGTGACGGGTGGTATAATAATGAGGATATGCCATCCAAAAACACCAAGTTTTACAGTGTTATTTTGATAACGGCGGATTTTTTTGTACTGCTGGCGGCGTTTACGGCCGCCTATATTTTGCGCGTGCAGGTTGACAGCCGGCCACTGCTTAACCCAATCTATGCATTTGATTACTTAATGATGGCGCTCACCATTTTACCGTTATGGATTATCGTGTTCGCCACCCTTGGCCTGTACAGCTCGCAGACTTATAACCGCCGCCTGTCCGAATGGGGGCGGATATTTATTGGCGTCTTTATTGGCATTTTAGTAGTAATTGGATGGGAGTATTTCACTGGCAAAACGTTCTTTCCATCGCGCATTGCAGCGTTATACGCTTTTAGCGCAGCATTAATACTGGTGATTTTAGGGCGCGAAATCATGCGGCTCATGCGCACTATTGCGTTTAGGTACGGAATCGGCATTAGCCGCGTGCTAATTATTGGTCACAGCGCCGCTACAGAAGACATCGCCCAAGCGCTAGCAAACACCGGTAAATCTGGCTACCAAATTATCGCCATGGCCACTCCTAAAAAGTACGTACCTTACCGTCAGGGCATTACACACTACAGCAGTATTGAAACAGCGCTAAATAACATTAAAGCTCAACGTATCGACACCATTATTCAGACGGATTTTGAAGAAGGTCAGGTAAACGAAAAGATACTTTCCGCAGCGCAAATCAATCACGTTCGTTACAATTTTATCCCCGGGAATCCCGAATTTTACACTGGCAAAAACACCATCGATGTATTTTTAGGCTACCCCATGATTACAGTTAGTCAAACGCCACTGGTAGGCTGGGGTGCTATCGCCAAGCGCATTTTTGATATAGTCGTTGTGATTATTACGTCACCAATCTGGGGCACCCTATTGGCCCTCACCTGGTTGTTGCAAAAACTCTTCAACCCCGGGCCAGCCCTCTATTCATCCACTCGCCTAAGCCAATTCAGCAAGCCAATCACATTCTATAAATTCCGTAGCATGGGTGCGCAATATGGCAGTAAAGATGCAGCCGAGGAATTTATGGAAATGGGACGCGAAGATTTAGCAAAAGAGTATCTAAGAAACCGCAAGGTCAAAGACGACCCACGCATCACGCCGCTTGGCCGGTTTATCCGCGCCACTAGCTTAGATGAATTACCGCAAATTT
>CALEKV010000225.1 GCA_937902525.1 uncultured Candidatus Saccharibacteria bacterium
TTGGCGCGCGTAATCTCCTTAGTACTTAGGCTGCCACAATCAACCGTGACAATAAGGTTAGCGCCAGTCGCGGCAATTGTCTCGACAGCTTCCACTGTTAAGCCGTAGCCTTCTATGAAACGATTGGGGATATACGCCTCCACGTATTTAAAACCAAAACCTTCAAAGGCATCCAACAGTACGGTTGTAGCCGTCAGGCCGTCAATGTCGTAGTCGCCGTAAATCGTAATATATTCTTGGCGTTCGCGCGCCGACACCAAGCGCTCCACGGCCTTATCCATGTCTGGCAGCTTAAACGGATCGTGACCATTATTATATTTTGGGTTTAAAAAACTATCACGCTTTTCACCAACCAAACTGCGCGCGCGTAAAATATCTTCAAACAAACTCATGCAAATATTAGTATAAACGAAAACAGCCTGTTTGGATTGCCTAATCGTTAAATAGATTCTGGGTTAGTGCGCTTTGGACGGCCAGCACTAGCTTGCTGCTGGCTTTTAATAACAATGCTTTGGAGTTCTTTGAAGATTGGAAATTGCTTATTGGTAGCATATATCTTGGTGTTACCTTGCTTCTCACTCATCAAAAAACCCACCTTTTCAAGTTTCTTCAGCTCGCGCTGAATATTGCCTGGATCTTCCTTGATAAGTTTTGCTAAGCCCCTAACGTGAGTATGGAAGTCGGGATATTTCGCGTATACAACGACGATTTTGCGCCTAACACGAGATGTAATAAAAACGTCTAACACTCTGCTCCCTTTACTTCCATTTAGTCCGTATATTGTTGCTTTTTATTCTACACTTTTTCAACATAGTTTTGCAAGCCCCTTTACCGCCAATTCAAAACAATTTGGCTGATTTTATCAACAATCACGTCAAGGGACGGTATAGTGTTATCTTCATAATAATGGTCAACGCCCATAAAACCATCTTTGACATCTAATATGTGCAGCTCGTCAGCTGCTACGTGCAAGCGGTCAACAACTGTGACGGTCGCAATGGGCGCAGCAAAAATTATTTTGCCAGTCCTGACTGGCTTCAAAAAGTCTAACACCGTATCAATGACACCCAAATCGTAAAGACCGTCAGACACAATAATAACATGCCTATCCTTCAGCAAAGACAGGTCTATTACACCACCATCACCAACCAGCTTATTTAAGCGGCTCAAGGCTTCGCGCCTTTTATCGTCAATATACCCATGGAACTCACTTGTATATTCATCAAGCTCGCCATTTGAAAACTCACTATTATACGTAAAAGAGCCACCATCGGACACCGAACCAATAATTGCGCTCTCACCCGGTATTTCAATATTTTCACTAAGCAACATCATCAGCGGACAGTGTAGCTGAGCGGCTATCTGCTCGCCAATCAAAACACCACCCGCTGTCAACGACACCACTGCGCAGTTTTCATAGCGATATTGTTGTACTAGCGCCATGGCTAAATAGTGTCCAGCTTGCGAGCGACTCTCAAAATACATATGCTTATAGTAGCAAAAAACCACTATAACTGACAGCGTATAATAACAGTATGTATTATTACGAGGTTGCCCCGCTTAAGATTATACGCGCCGATCAAAATACGTTGACGTACTTTTCGGGCACGCCTCTTAGCGTTGGACAGCTTGTCACAATCGGCGTCGGCAAAACAACACAAACCGGTATTGTCATGGCAGCAGCACATAAGCCCGTGTACGAAACGAAGCAAATCGTTGCGGCGATAGACCTTAAGCCTCTACCAGAGAGTCTCATTAATACGGCCGCCTGGATGAGCGAATATTATGCAACCCACCTTGCCGTCGTCCTGCAAACAACCTTACCGCGCGGCATTACAAAAAAACGGCGTGCGACTAAAAAAATGCCAACGGTCGTACATCGCGACCGAACAAATTTTGTGTTCAATAGTGATCAAAGGCATGCTATTACCTCTGTTAAAGCGATGGACTCTGGCACGGCTATATTGCATGGCGTTACCGGCAGCGGCAAAACTGCCGTATACATAGAACTAGCCCGACAAGCAATGGAGCGTGGCGAATCTGTCATTATGCTGGTGCCGGAAATTGCCCTAACCTCCCAATTAGTCGCTGATTTCCAGCAACACTTTAACGACTTAGTCCTGACTCATTCGCGCCAGTCCGAAGCCGAGCGTCACTTAACTTGGCTAGATGCACTGAATAGCACGACGCCACGCGTAGTGATTGGGCCGCGCTCGGCATTATTTATGCCGGTGCCTAACGTAAAACTAATCATTATCGATGAAGCCCATGAACCATCCTACAAACAAGACCAGTCACCGCGCTATTCCGCATTACGTGTCGCATCGGTGCTGGCTGCGCAGGCCAATGGTAAAGTAGTCCAGGGCTCAGCCACGCCGCTTGTGAGTGAATACTACCTAGCCAACCATACGAACCGCCCAATCATACGCATGTTTAAGAAAGCCCGCGCCGACACAATAGATCCAACAGTCACTATTGTCGACATGACTAAAAAGTCACACTTTACCAAGCACCGCTTGTTCTCAGACGAACTGCTTACAACAATCCAGAACACCGTTGAACACGGCAACCAGGTATTGATTTTCCATAACCGCCGCGGCAGCGCCAACACCACCCTGTGCGACAACTGCGGCTGGAGCGCCCTGTGTCCGCGCTGCTTTGTGCCCTATACGCTCCATGCCGATCTGTTCTCTCTGCGCTGTCACATTTGTGGCAATCATGAACGCGTACCGACCAGTTGCCCCATTTGTAGTTCAACTGAAATCATCCATAAAGGCATTGGCACTAAGCTGATTGAATCAGAACTAAATAAGCTATTCCCCACTGTGAACATTGCCCGCGTTGATGGAGACAGCGCCAATATAGACACTGTTGAAAGCCGTTATAACGACCTGTATTCAGGCACCATCGACATCATTATCGGCACCCAAGTGATTGCCAAGGGGCTAGACTTACCAAAGCTACGCACCGTTGGCGTTATTCAGGCCGATGCCGGCTTAAGCATGCCCGACTACGCTGCTAGCGAACGGACCTTCCAGCTACTCGCCCAAGTGGTCGGGCGCGTCGGCCGCTCTAATCACCCAAGCAGCATCATCATTCAAAGCTATCAACCCCACGCGTCGGCTGTGCAACTCGGCATCACGCAAAACTTTACAGATTTTTACACCGCCACAATTGCGGAACGCAAGCGCGCACAGTTTCCACCTTTTGTTTATTTATTAAAACTTACTTGCGTATACAAAACAGAGAAAGCTGCAATCAGGAATGCACAGCAGCTCGCCAACACCCTTCGCGCCGCACATAAAGACGTGCAGGTACTCGGTCCCACGCCTGCATTTTACGAACGCCAGCACGACACGTATCGTTGGCAAATTGTCATAAAATCAAGTAAACGTGCCACTTTAAGTGCCATTGCAAAAAAATTACCGCCAAACTGGCAATACGACCTTGACCCTGCCGATGTACTATAATTTTTCACATCTGTTAAACTGGCTACATAGAGAAAAAGGAATCAATCATAA
>CALEKV010000226.1 GCA_937902525.1 uncultured Candidatus Saccharibacteria bacterium
CACACACCTACACCTCACAAGGTGGCATCGCCATACAGCTTGATGACTGGATAGACCAAAAAGT
The DNA here is from genome assembly GCA_937902525.1 of uncultured Candidatus Saccharibacteria bacterium. Classification (GTDB taxonomy): domain Bacteria; phylum Patescibacteriota; class Saccharimonadia; order Saccharimonadales; family Saccharimonadaceae; genus Saccharimonas. Next base: position 65 of record CALEKV010000226.1, read on the forward strand.
CATAACCAGTCCCGCTACAATTACAGGTAAAGTTCCCGGTAATTGGTCGTTCGAAGCCTCATTCCCCATTGAGCTACAAACCAGCGAAGGCCACAGTTTAGTCAAGGCACCCGCCACGCTAACTGGCAACTGGATGACTACGGATTTAGTGTCGTTTACCGCCACCCTTAGCTTTGACCCAACCAGCGCGGGCGATACCGGCTATCTAATCCTTCATAAAGACAATCCGTCAGACTTAGCCGAAAATGATGATTCGGTGCACATCGAAATCCATTATAAATAACTTGCTACGAGGCACGGCGCCTTGGCAGTTCGCGCATTGTTAACCAATATGACCACACAAGCAACGCACTAAACAGCACACTCCACCAGCCGCTATTAGTGGCGATGGTCCCGCCAAATATGCCAGATTCGACCGACATGCCCATTTTTATACTTGTCCAGATTGTTATTGCCAACCAAAGAACAGAGCCCACTAACCCGCTCCACATGCTGATGCGACGCATTTTGCCATTAACACGCATGGAAAGCAAGTAGGGCAAGCTGCCTAATTCAAGTAGTGGCAACACAATTGCTAGCACCCACGCCATAGATGTACCGCCGGGCATGCGCATCATTTCAATCAATGCTGGAAAATCTTCAAATGTGAACAGCTGGGCCAACGCCAAGCACAGCATAACCATACCCAAAACAAACGCACGCCAATACGCCCGGTTGTGCTTAAACTCGGCCGGGAATATGGCTTTTATATATTCAATCATGGTTATTATTATAACTTTGCTTAAGTGTAATGATTGTTGTAATTTTGTCCATACAGCTTGCGCTTTTTGCTGTTGCTAGTTATAGTACTAAACAGCGAAGTTACAAAAACAAAAACACTAAAAAAATTGTTTCATCGCACTACGATATTTCCACCACAACAATATCTTTGCAATACCCCGTCGTTTGATGGGGTATTGACATTGAGTAACACTGACACACCCCCGCTGCATTGCATTGCAGCGAGAGCCTTACCTTATTTAGCCTTTTTGCTGTTTTTGGGCGCGCCACTTGGCAATTTGGCCATGGTTGCCACTTAGCAGGACCGAAGGCACCTGCATGCCTTCAAACAACTCAGGGCGAGTATACTGGGGGAACTCCAAGGTTTTGCCATCGCTAAAGCTTTCAATGGCAGCACTCTGCTCGCCGCCCAATACACCCGGCACCAACCTCACAATACTGTCGATTATAGTCATGGCTGGTAATTCCCCGCCAGTTAAAACGTAATCGCCGACACTAATTTGTTGGTCAACAAGCGCTAAAATGCGCTCATCGTAGCCCTCATACCGCCCACAGATAAATATGTACCCGTTATCAGTTTTTGAATAATCTTGCGCCAACTGCTGCCGCCAGCGCTGGCCGCGCGGCGTCATTAACAACACTTTTGCTCTGGGGTCATTTTGCTTGGCCGCCATCACGGCATTCCATAGCGGCTCTATCATCAATAGCATGCCGTCGCCACCGCCGTACGGCGTGTCGTCCACCGTGCGACGCGGGCCAAGGCCAAAATCACGTAGGCTAACACAGCTAAGCTCTACTAGGTCATCCTTTTGCGCCTTCCACATCATGCTACTGCCGAACACACCCGTGAACATTTCGGGGAATAGCGTAATAACTTGAAATTTTTTCATCTGTTACATTGTACTAGGTATTGACTTTTTTGTACAGGTATGATATATGTTAACTTTTCGGCTCAGGTTACTCTGGAGTAAGAAGCTGCTCCTGCCTGTTCAAAAGGGAGTCTATTATGCCAAACACACTCGTAGCACTCGTATGCGTACCCGTGCTAATTCAGGCTTGCCTGTTTGGGGTAACGGTGGGCTTCGCAGCCCGCCTTGTCGAGCAGAGTCAACCCGCCTACCTCCATGTCGGGGTAACGGCATTCATGCTCGTCACGGCGATCGACACCGCAATCGCCGGAAACAAAATCAGAGGCTAGGGCTAGCCCACCGAAAATAACTCACCGAACTGGTTTGACCTAGTTGAAAAGCATAGCTTTTCCCAGCTTACCAGAGTCCAGTTCAGGTAGAGCCTGACGGTGGGCTATTTTCGTATCAGCCGTAATTTGATAAGCTAGTAATGACATGGAGGAGTTTACCAACAAAAACAACGTTGCTAATAACACGGATGACATTATTTTACCTACTCAAAAACGGATAACACTGCAACCACTCCACAAGGATATCAGCTCTGATGATGAGAGTGATTTACAGATTGCCGCCAGCCACGCCAACAGCACGCCTATTGGTAATATCACCAGCGACCGTGAGTCTACTGGTGACGAACAAGCCGCCGTCAACGCTAACCCCCAGAACAAGGCTACCAGCACACCGCCCATAGCAGCTAAGCCCAAACACCACCGAGTTTCATACCGATCAATTATTGCTATGACCCTGGTAATTGTCGCTTTGCTGATTGTTTTGTTATCCCGCTAGCGCCATCCCGCGTTAGAAATATCTCCAAAAAAACAGAGCAACTCCAACCTACCAAAAAACCCCGTAATAATACGGGGGTTTCTGACACATATAAGGCTCTCAAACCTATGTTGGTTTGCTCGCGTAGAGCTTTTTGTTCTCGCAGTTCAAAGTATGTGTTGAACTAATGTTTATTATATATCTAGGTCGTCTAACTCTGCAAGCTCTTTACGTGATTTTTTTGCATAGTCAGACTCGTTATCCACAACTTCATCAGTTAAGTTGTCCACAGCCGCTGATTCGTCGGCCACAGCTTCAGATGATGCTTCAGCCAGGACTTCGTCTGGGTTGTCATTATTGACAATTTTTAAGTTATAACGCGCACTGTTCTTCGTGCCAAGCGCCCTTAGCAGCGTGCGCAAACTTTGCGCGGTGGTGCCACGACGGCCTATCACGCGTCCCAAGTCTTCTGGGTTAACAGTCAGTGTCAATAGAACACCCTTTTCGTCAATTATCCGGTCAACGGTTACGTCATCCGGGTGCTCGACTAGTGATTTAACGATATATTCTACGAATTGCTGGTCAATGCTCGACATTATGCCCTCCTTTGTCTTACGGTCTTACTGTTTATATCGTACCTATTAAATTATACACTAGCGGACTTTAACAACGTAATTAAAACCAGCTGTTTTAGCGGCAGTTTTGGTTGTAGCGTCCATATCACTGTTGTCGATAGCAGCTTGGTCAGCCCCTAATGTTTCCAGTTTTGCCACCAGGTAATAGTGGCTGTTGGTGGCTATCGTGTTGTAGGCCATGTACGCACTCCTAATATTCACTCTACACGCCGCCCCGGCGTCAGTCATGCTAACACATCCGCTGGGATCATTCAGCTGCTTATTGGTATCGTCAAATGTCTTAAGGCAACTTGTGATAGAAGGGTTTGGGCTGTAGGTCAGTGTGGTATAGCCAGCCAGCTTGTTTGTGGTGTCGCCACAATTTGCACTCCACGTTTTATTTTGTACGGCGTAAATTTGGATTTGCTTGGCAAGCGATGATAAATCGTTTTTGCGGATGGCATCGCGGGCCTTAGCTTGAGCCTGGTTATAAGCAACAGTGACAATACTGGCTAGTATGCCGATTATAAGAATAACCACCATTAGTTCGACAATAGTAAATCCGCGGCGCTTAACCATTACCATTATTGTAGCATGCAAACAAACAAAACCGCCCCTTGTTGGAGCGGTAATTTTTAACCAAGTTTATGTTTAGGCAGCTGTTTCAGCTGGTGCTTCTTCAACGACCGGTTCTTCTTTTGGCTGATTTTTACGCAGTTTATCAGCTTTTTTAGTGACAGATTGCTTCTTACCGTCAAATTGCTTAACCCATTTAGGTAAAGCAACACCGGCATCTTTTAGCAATTTAACCACCCGCGGAGTGGGCTGTGCGCCGTTATCAAGATATTTTTGGGCGGCTTCAACCTGGATATTAGCTGCCTTAGTGTGAGGATTGTAGCTACCGACATAAGCGACCACGCGACCACTACTTGGGTGGCGATTGGCTTCTTGCACGGCCAAGCGATAGGTTGGGTAAGCTTTACGACCCAGGCGTTGCAAACGGATTGCGAGCATATAAAATTCATTCCTTTACTTACACTTATACTTGTATCTTTAGTTCTTGCCCATTGTACTTTAATTTAACAGATATGTCAAACAACTACTACGGATACGTTCCATGTTACAAAAAGGCGCCTTTTAGCACTATTTAATCTCGTAAAACTGAATGCCACCCACGCCAGGGCGGGAAGTTGCAGGCGGAGATTGAGAATTGATACCGGTTAAGATTTTAACAGATTTGGTTGCCGGCGGAAACGCGGTTGTAGCACTGTTCAACCCACTCGCCACCGTACCGGTAATTGTTGGCGAGGTCCACTGCCGCCAGGAGTCGGCAAGGGTTGCGCTACTAGCAGCAGCGTACATATACGTACTACCAGCACCCCCATTACTGACCGGATGCCCCGCGGGGTATGATTTACCCGGCCATGGTTTATTAAGCGTAATGGTGTTATTTGTTCGGTTAACTGCGCCCACGCCGCCGCTATAGATATCGCCATACCAGGTATTGCGCGAATAGGTTTCTGGCGGCCACAGCGTGCCTTGCGCATCGGTATATCCCCAAAATATAAACGAGCGAAAATATGTAGACGTACCCGCAGTATCGTACCAAGAGGCGGCTATGCTAGTAAGATACACCACTGTGTCACCGGTAGTAAGCGGCTGTGCCAATGTCGTGGTGGTCCCTGGCCGATACATGTATGTTTCTGGGGTAATGCCATTGCCGCTGGCATCAAGCGGACAAAGCCCAAGGTACCAGCCGGCCGTAACACTAGTGGTGCGCTGGCGTCCCCAGCCGCTCAATTTATAACGCTTAGCGGGGTCGATCTCTATTTTTTGGTTATTACAGATCATTTGATACGCACCGGTATTGGCCGCAAACGACCCAGTCGAACCAGGCGCCGAGTCAGAACTGTCGTAAGTAAACGAACTAAAGTTATTATTATTACCACTAGAACCATCACCATTAACAACCAGGTTAGTTGATATAGCATGTCCAGCACACGCACCGGACTGAGGCGCCGAATTGCTACTGCTTATATATAACGGGTCCACCGCCGGGTTGCTAGAACGGGCAGTCAAACAATATGTATTACCTAAAGCAGTGTAAGTGTATTCAAACACCGTACCGCCGCTAGAGGTAATCCCCTTGCCTTCATTTGCGCTTGCCAGCGTTGCTGGATAGGCACCGGCCAGTACATTGTCATTGGCAAGCTTTGTGGCCGCCGCCCGTAAATCTGCCTTAAGGGAGGCTTCAGTAGCCGAACGCGCCAATCCGTTAAACGTCACAATAACGATTGCTGCTAAAACAGCTATAATCACAATTACAACAAGTAGTTCAACAATTGTAAACCCGCTGCCACGCACCCTAGTATTCATTGTATGAAAAATTATAGACCATAAGCATGAAAGCGGTCAAACTTGGCGCTACCTTTATGTATGCTGCCCAGACTGAGCTTCATACTCCTTAAGCGCGGCGCGAGCGGCCTCCTGTTGCGCAGCCTGCTTGCTTGGGCCAATCCCCTTGCCCATAAGCTTGTTATTCACGTAAGCACCGAGGGTAAACACCTTGTCGTGGTCGGGGCCAGTTTCTTCCATCACTTTATACACCGGCGTGGCACCGTCTATCCGCTGGCTGACTTCTTGCAAGTGACTTTTTGGGTCACGCCACGTGCCAGCCTGTAAAATGCTATCAAGCTTACTGGTAATGTATTTTTCAACATGCAAGCGACAGGCTTCATACCCTTTTTCAAGGTAAATGCTACCTAGCACAGCCTCAAAGGCATTAGCGCGGATTTGCTGCCGCGCGCGATCACTGCCAGCCTTTTCGCCCTTGCTCATTCTAATCAGCGGCTCGTAACCCAAACGCTCGCCGGCTTCAGCAATGCTTTCGGTACGCACAAGTGCGGCGCGCCAGCTAGTCAAAATACCTTCTGGTTCTTCAAAGTTTTTGTACAAATAATCAGTCACTACCAGCTCCAGCACAGCGTCACCCAAGAATTCCAGGCGTTCATTGTGTTTGGTGGTGCTTTTTTTATGCTCGTTTACATAACTACGGTGTGTTAGCGCTGTAATTAACAGTTCAATATGCTTAAATTCAAACCCCAGCGTTTCACGCGACCATTGTTGGTAAGGCGCCACCGGCATGCCGCCAAAAGTAGTCACAGGCTTTACAGTATCATCGTTCATATTTTCTCCCATTATTCTGTTGGTTAGGAGACTTCAGATGATGTGCAGTGCAAGGCAACAACAATCCAGCGGAACTTGCCGTACAATCGGTACAGCGGGCGAGGGCCAGGGTTGTTAACGCAGCAATGTGCATCATATGGAATCTCATAGGTTTTCTTGACGAATTCTCTTTTTGGCTAGTAGCATCAGCTTGCCGATATCTTCGTATTCAATTAAATCAAGCGCCTCGTTAAAGCTAAACCACTTAATGCCGTTCATCCAGTCTTCTTTTTGGATTTCGTTACCGCTGGTTTTAACGCGCATTAAGTATACTTGTTGTGTAATTAACACCAATTTATCAATCCGTCGATACCTAAAATGGATTTTACCTAGCCACCCAAGCATATCAATATCATGCAAGCCAGCTTCTTCGCCAATCTCACGGCGCGCTGCTTCCTGGGCGGTTTCGCCCTCTTCTATGTGCCCTTTAGGAATCGTCCAGCGGTCTTTATGGTCCTGTATCAGCAGTATTTCAATCTCACCTTTGCTATCGCGCCTAAACACAATGCCACCAGCTGTGGGCTCGCGCACGATTTCCTGGATACTTTGCTTATTGCGGTTGAAATATTTTTTAAACCTGTCAAGGTTTGGTGGTTGCATCGGCTTTTTGTCCTCCCTCCACAAGTGTTCGGTAGGCCGTACCGAGTACGCCATTGATGAACTTGCTTGAGTTATCGGACCCAAATGCCTTGGCTAGTTCCACAGCTTCATTGATCACCACCTTCGGCGGCACAACATCGGCGCGGAAAATTAACTCGTACAGGCCTAGTCGCAAAATGGATCGATCAATACGTGCAATTTGCGCAAGCGGCCATTCTGGCGCCATTGGCTGTAATTTTTCGTCCAGCTCGGGCTGCTTATCTAGCACACCTTGCACCAATTCGCCCACAAAATTCGTGTCGTCGATTGCACTTTCATAACGCTCCATATTGCGCGCCATGACTTCTGTGGCGTTTAGCGTTGCGTCTCCAGACTGCGTACGAAACTCAACTTCGTACAAAGTTTGTAGCGCGACAATGCGGCCAAGGTGA
>CALEKV010000227.1 GCA_937902525.1 uncultured Candidatus Saccharibacteria bacterium
ACCTTGCCCCTGCCGGTTTACTATACTTTTTCACATCTGTTATACTGGCTACATAGTGAAAAAGGAATCAATCATAACCCTACCAAACACTCATTTGCGCCAAAAATCTCAAAGAATATTCGTTGTTGACAGCACAACACGCCAATTGGTCGATGACATGGTAAGCGCCAGCCTAGACTGGGAGCAAAGCCGCCCGCACGAAATCAGCGCCGCCTTAGCCGCCGTGCAAGTTGATAAGCTGGAGCGTGTAGTGATTGTACGCAACAACTTTGAAGATAAGACCGACAACAGTTTTACGGCACTCATTAACCCCGAAATTGTTAAATACGAAGGCGATATGATTGCCGATTACGAAGGCTGCCTGAGTGTCAGCGATATCTACGGCAAAGTACCCCGCCATACAAAAATACGCGTCAAAGCACTAGATACAACCGGAAACGAAGTGCGTTTTAAGGCCGAGGGCTTTTTGGCGCGCGTTATCCAACATGAAATCGACCACACTAACGGCATTGTATTTATTGACCACATCCGCGACAGTGTGAACAGCTTTTATAAGCTAGACAACGACGGCGAACTGCAGCCGCTCGATTACAATGAGCATATCAAAGACAATGAATCACTTTGGCAAAATTAGCGTAGTGTTCTTTGGCAGCGGCCCGGTGGCTGCAAGCTGTCTTAATTTATTATTACAGCATTTTAACGTGGAGGCAGTGGTCACCAAACCAAAACCACCGCACCACAAACATGATATGCCCGTACTGAAACTTGCCCAAGAGCGCGGAATACCGGTTATTACCGCCAGCAATAAAGCAGAGCTCGATGTAGTAGTGGCGGCGCACCAGTTTAGCAGCCAGCTGGCTATTTTGATTGATTTTGGGATTATCATTAGTGAACAAGTCATTAATACCTTTCCGCTAGGTATTATTAATAGCCATTTCAGCCTTTTGCCGCGGTGGCGCGGCGCCGACCCAATTACTTTTGCCATCACCAGCGGCGACACAAAAACCGGAGTAAGCTTAATGATGGTTGATAAAGGTATGGACACGGGCAAGTTACTCACCTACCGCACTCTTCACCTAAGCCCAGGCGAAACGTCACTTACGCTAACCGCGCGTTTGATTGATCTAAGCGACCTGCTACTGGCAGAGTTTGTGCCACTTTATATCACAGGCGATGTTACCCCTAAAAACCAGCCTCATCCTAGCCGCGTCACATATTCGCGCAAACTAACCAAACAAGATGGCATTATTGACTGGGACTTACCTGCAGAACAAATTGAACGCAATATCCGCGGTTATATTGAATGGCCAGGTAGCCACGCCGTGCTTAATGATATCAATGTAATTATCACAAACGCGCAGGTAATAGACGGCGCAGGTAAGCCAGGCGGATATACCATAAATGGTAAAGAGTTAATTATTTATACAGGCAAAGGCGCCCTATCAATTAAAGCCCTAAAGCCTGCTGGCAAAAAAGAAATGCCCATTACGGCATTCCTTGCAGGCTACGGTAAATACTTATAGCAAAATTATTGCTGTCCACCCATGATTGCATCTTTGTTCGTAACCACTTCTTGGCGCAGTTCCTCCATCGTTGCCGCCACAACGTCGCGATAGTCTGGGCGGTTTAGACTT
>CALEKV010000228.1 GCA_937902525.1 uncultured Candidatus Saccharibacteria bacterium
CCGTTGGCAATACGATTTCTATTTCGCCAGCGGGATTTCGCGGGTTTGAAGGTGGTGGCTCGGCGTTAACGACTGAGCAGCTCGAAAAGGTAAAAGGACTTGCTCATGTTACGGGAGTGACGAGCAGCCTGAGCGATCGCTTGTCGACGGATGATACGACAAATCTCGAAAGCGGCATTGAGCTTGGTTCACTCGGCGGTCGGTTTGCACCGCCTACGTCGTCGGGCTCAACGACGGCTCCTTCGACCGAAGGTAGTGAAAATACCGACACTGAGCAGCCCACAATGTCTCGCGGCAATCCGATGTCATCAATTACTGTTACGGGCGTGGATAATGTAGAGAGCGCAAGTATATTTGGAGGAAGTAGTGTCACGTGGACGAGCGGTCAAGCATTTGATGCCACGGCGGACGATAATGAGGCTGCTATAGGCAAGGCATTGGCGGAGAAGAATAGCTTATCGGTTGGAGATTCATTTACGGCATACGGCCAAGAGTTGACGGTGGTTGGTATATACGATACGGGTACGGAGTTTGCGAACAATGGCGTCTTCGTTTCGCTGTCTACGCTTCAACGTTTATCTGATCAGGCAGACTCAATAACAAGCGCAACCGCGACGGTTGATTCCATTGACAATCTGAGTACCGTCACGACTGCTATCACCGATACGCTTGGAAGCGATACGGTGGACGTGACGAATAGCCAGGAGACGGTTGACTCAACGGTGGCTCCGTTAGAGAGTGTGCGGACTATCGCGCTATATAGTCTGATTGGCGCGGTTGTCGCAGGATCCGTTATCATTTTGCTGACAATGATTATGATTGTCCGCGAGCGACGGCGGGAAATTGGTGTCATGAAAGCTATTGGCGCGACAAATAGCTCAATCATGAAGCAGTTTGTAGCTGAGGCGATGACCTTGACTTGCTTGGGACTTGTAGTTGGTCTGGTGTTCGGTATTGTGGCGGCTACGCCAGTAACGAATATGTTAGTCAATAACTCAAGTTCCACAGGAACGTCGCAGAGCGCAGCCGGTCCGAGTGGTCGGTCTGGCAGCGGAGAGCGAACGCCTGGTGGTGGAAGAGGTGCTCAGGGCGGCGGATTTGCCGGCGGTCGCGAGGCAGTACGAGGTATTAGTCAAACAGCGGAGAACATCCAATCATCAGTTGGTATCGGAACGCTGCTTGCCGGGGTGTTTGCGACCCTACTGATAGCACTCCTTGGTAGCGCAGTACCAGCCTTTATGATTAGTAATATTAAACCAGCGGAAGCTATGAGGAGTGAATAAGATGTTACGAGTTGAAAAACTTCGCAAAGAATTTAACCAAGGCGGCGGTACGGTTGTTGCGGTGAACGATGTGAGTTTCAGTGTGAATGAGGGCGATTTTGTCTCGATTGTTGGCAAGAGTGGGTCCGGAAAGAGCACACTGTTAGGCTTGCTCGGCGCGCTAGATTCGCCGACGAGTGGCAGTATTCATATAGATGACACCGATATTGCTAACTTGCATGATCGACGGCTTACTACATACCGTCAAAAAACCATAGGCTTCGTGTTTCAGAATTACAATCTCGTGCCGAATTTGACAGCGCTCGAGAATGTCATGAATATGATATCGGCGTTTGCTCGGTTAAGCGTTGCGATAGCTTTTTTGCTCTCGTATTACCCAATCTTCGTAACCTGCGATATTAAAGAGAATTGTTAGTTGCATAATTACAAACCCTTTATCCAACCCTCAAGTTCTGGCAGTATGCTTTCAATCTTATTTGCCTGAACATCATAAAACCGTTCAAGATTTTTGACTTCGTTTTCTGGTATATCTCGGTAAATATGCTTCAAGTCAAAATCTATTTTCTCGTGCCAGCCGTATTTTAACCGTAGAAACTTAGTAGCGTAACGCAAGATAAAGTGATAGTAATGCAACACTTCAAGATTTTTATTGCGTCTTACATTTTTGAGTAGGCTCGGACGCATTTGCTCGTAAAAGCCTTGTAGTTTCTTGCGCTTGGCTTCCAAGTCTATGTTTGCCGGTTTGCGCTCCTTGAACTTGATGATATTTTGCTTGTCAAAAATTACTTCTGCGTCATCTATGCCTTTAACCAGATATACATCCCGACTAATACCTTGCGTATTTATATCTATCGTCAAAAACTCGCTCATACCTTGTAAGTGATAGACATTTTGTCCGAGTTCGCCTTTATTTTTGACTATGTAGCGGAAGTCTATCGGCGCGATTTCAGAAAGTATCTGCTCAATGTCGTTATAAATCGTAAAGATTTTATCGTCATCGGTGCTTACCCATAAATCAATATCAGAGAACTCGTCAGCGTGTCCTTGCGGCCCAGAACCTTCAATCCAAAAGGCGTAAATATCATCTCGCGGCTCAAGGTTACTCCGCAAGTGTTCAACGATTTTATTTCTGTTTTGCATAGTTGTATTATAGCAAATTTACCTGTTATAAATTGTACGCCAAAAGTAAAAGACGTGCTTGACTCAGTTCAGCATCTTGTGCACGCCTTCTGTAATTTTATATTAGCGCAGTCTCGCTACAAAATGACGACTAATTTTTTGCTTTTGATTTCCCATTTCATACCGTTAATATCTACGTCTGCGTTCCGCCATGCTGAACACGTAAGAAAATAACGCCCGTTTTGAAATGATACGACAGAATAAAAGCCGCTGACATTTTACGAGTTTCTGGTGCATCTTCAATGCTAGTTTTTACAATGACTTCGTATTTCTTTTTTTTGGCATAGTTAGGTATATTTTAACATTTTGCAGATAGTAGAGCTACGCTACATCTGGTGTGAGTATACCAGATGTAGCGTGTTTGTTGGACTTTCGGTTATTGGTCAACTTTCTCGTTAATCACTAAACTTACGGGACAAGGGCGCGCGGTCTTGAATTTCATGTCAGCTGAGGTTTGCCATATTAATTACAGTTTAAGCAGCTTGTTTTTCGATTCAACTTGCGCCGCAAGGGTAGTGGGTTACTTACGGTGAACTTGACAGATATTCATTTCTTGTATGACCGATTTTTTATGATTTTTTTAAAAAACTGTTGACAAACCATTTATGCTTTGATATGGTTACATTAAGTAAGCGTAAATTGCAAAAAACAAAATACCTTACCATAAGGCAAAGCAAACCAAAAGAATGCTACGCCACGAAATTTTTCCACCTTGCAAGGGGAATAAAATGACCTGCCTGATCAGCGGGTTATTTTATTTGCATATAACCCACCAGTGATAGTTGTGAAATATCTCACAAAAAAACGTAAGTCAGTACTATATAATAATAAAATTGCCCAAGCATAAAGCAAAGCTAGGGTACTAACGGGGGAATAAATAAAATATGAAATCTTCTGCGTTTGTTAAAACAACTTTATTAATGGCCGCTATGATCGGCCTGTTTATGGCCATTGGCTATGCTATTGGCGGACAACAAGGTTCATTAATAGCACTAGTAATGGCCAGTCTTATAAACGTGGGCATGTACTGGTTCAGTGGCAGTATGGTGCTGAAAATGCAAGGCGCGGTGCCGCTCGATGAAAAACGGTACCCGCAAATCCGCCGCATGGTACAAGATATTACCACGCAGGACGGCCTGCCTATGCCGCGTCTATATTTTGTCAACACGCCAATTCCTAACGCCTTTGCCACCGGCCGCAACCCGCAAAATGCCGTGGTAGCCGTAACCGCTGGTATTATGGAAACCTTAGATGACCAAGAACTATACGCCGTGTTAGCACACGAAATCGGCCATATCAAAAATTACGACATGCTAGTAAGCACCATTGCAGCTAGCCTAGGTGGCGCCATTAGCTACTTGGCACAAATGGCGTTTTATTTTGGCGGCAATGATGAAGAATCACCCAACCCAATTGCTATGATTGCCATGATGATCTTAGCGCCACTTGCTGCCACACTAATCCAACTGGCGGTTAGCCGTACCCGTGAATTTGGCGCTGATGACCATAGTAAAAAAATCACTCATGGTGATGGCCGCGCCTTAGCGAGCGCCCTGCAAAAACTGGAGAGCATTAAACCACAGCTTAAAAATTACCAGCCAAGCCCAGCCGAACAAAACACCGCCCACTTAATGTTTACCAATATGTTTAACCTACAAGGTATTAGTGCATTATTCAGCACCCACCCCAGTACAAAAGCGCGCGTTGAACGGCTGGTTAATAAGTAGACTAAGCACCCCCTACAACCAAAAACCCCGGATAACCCGGGATTTTTTGGTTTAATTTGTTAACGTACTTAGGTTGTATAAAACTTATTACTTATGACTCTAGTTCAACTTTATTGTCTTCAATGTTGACATCGTTGTGCGAGTTCTCGGTATTTGTAGTGGTATTGTTAGTGGTGGTTTCTTCTGACTTGGTAATATCAACATCAACCTTGGTCTTGTTCTCGGTGTTGTAAGAATCCTCAACCTTAGTTACAGCCGTGTTGTTGGTTGTAGTGTTGCCAGAATCAATCGCCACGTTCGTTTCTTTGTTAAACGAATCGTTCACAATCGTTGTCTCGGTTGTAGTGTTGTAAGAATCCTTGTTAAAGCTATCGTTGATATTCTTTTGCTCAGCACTTTGGTTGCTGCTCATACCAATGAACACGCCCTTGGAATCTTCCACCTTCACACTGTTGGTGCTGGTATTATTAGAACCAACCGTGTTATTGCTATTAGTGTTCGTTACACTACTGCTGTTGTAAACCATAGATGTGTAAGAGTTGTACGAATTCACCATAGCTGCAAGCCTGTCTTGCTGCGGCTTTGCCACGCTTTGTTTACCAGCAGGACCGGCCGAGCCGCGACCATAACCTGCCATTTGTACAGCCGGCGCACCGCTACCGGCCATGGCACCAGCGCCAGCGCTCGTGACTTCTGCTTGCGCCCCATCGACCCCTGGCGTTACCGCGCAAGTGCCGACACTGGCACTGGAAGATGTCGTACTGCTTACCGCCTTGGCTTCATATCCTTGATTAAATGCGTAAGCATACTTGGCAAAATCTGCCTGTGTCACCTGAGCGATAGATTGTTGATCCGCCTGCGCGCCAGCTTCACGTGCCGGAGCGTTCAAAGCAAACGTCAGCGGGACAGCGAGCATCATGCCGACGAATGTCGACGCCACTGTTGGTAGCGATAAATGATGTTTGGTTGTTAGTTGATTTGAATACGACATAATACACCTCCATGTGTGTCCGGCGACTCCACGCGCCAGCGGTTAAACCAATTACAGAAGCTTCCGATTAATACTATATGCCCGATTTGCCTATTATTCTGTAATAGTTATTACACGTAAATTGTGGTTTATTTTACAAGCCAAGGGGTTAATAGGCAGAGCGTATTCAGTGTTTTTTCAGTCGGCTAAACCATCTTCGCCAATTTTATCGCGAAGCGCTTGTTTATTGACAACCAGTTTTTTTGTGCCAAATGCCAATATACCGTGTTTGCGCAATTTGCCCAATTCAATCGTAACCGTTTCCCTGGAAAGCCCGACCAGCTTTGCCAACATGGCATGGCTAACCGTCAGGTTAATCCGGTACATACCTTTCTTTCTTTCGGTACCATATCTAACCATCAAGTGATATATCATCAACATTAACTTATCCGTGGCGTGTGGATGTTTCAAGGCAGCCACCTGTATTAATAGGCCGGCATTGCCGCGTATTAAATATTGAAAGCATGCATCGCGCAGTCCTTGATTAACAGCAAAAACGCTTTGGAACTGCTCTTTGCTGAGGCGCACAAGCCGTGTGCCTTCGAGTGACTCGTAATCAAACATTGCATCTTCGGCATCTCCAAACGCGTAGTTATCTGGGAATATATCGCCTGGCATTTTAAAGCCTACCACGCGCTCCGCGCCATTACGCCCAACCCTGGACATCTTAATACAACCGGATACTACACAGTAAACATCCCTCAGGCTACTACCCTGGGTGATTACAATTGTATTTTTAGGAACCGTTTTTTCTGTGCCGATTTCTGCAAGATGCCGTGCGATTTCGTTCATACCTAACCAATCTGCCTGGCCGACAATTTTAGCCTGTCCGCCACGACGCCCGCACCCATATAATTGTTATGCCCTTACTATATAACAAAAAAGGTATTTACGTCAGATACGACTAGGGGATATGAATCACATCTTGACTATGCAGCGCAAAAACGGGTCCGATATTAGCACGTTCACCGTCGTTTATTCTGTGAACCTAGCAAAATAGCCAACCGCCAACCCCAGTATTCATCCTTTTTCAAATCTCACATCTGTTCTTGCATTGACATATCATACGTTCGTACCATAATAGAGGTAGACAGATTGATCGCGCTCATCGCTAGTGTGGTTCGTTTATATAAGGAGAAGATATGCTGGCCTTCACAATAATAGCTGCAGCCGTCACTGGAGCCGTAGGCCTCTTGATGAAACGGCTATATGAAATAAGCTGGGCGGCCTACTGCATAGTAGTCGTACCCATGGTGATTGCCATCGCAGTCACCATGCGTATACTCCTTGGCCTTGAACCAGCACTAGGTATTGGTGAAGTAGCGCTCATGATTGTAATCATGGAGCTATTCATGATACTGCTGTGGATGCTCGTAGAAGATACGACATTGCTACTTGGCAAGTGCCTCAGGCATGTGCACAGGTGGCGCGCAGTGCGACGTTAAGCTCTGTAAACACCCATACCAGACCGTCACTCGAACAAAAGAGTGGCGGTCCGGGCTACCTTCTTTAATACCAACAGACTGCCGCATGGCGGTTTTTTATTATAAAATATTAACTCATAGCAACAACGCTTACGTTTTGCTATAATCAACCTATATCAACCAATCAGGGGACACCCATAATAGAACCCGTTGCAGTGACTAGATTTTGGCAACGCCGCATTGCGGTTATTGCTATGATAACCGGCGCAAGTATCGCCTTACTTTATGGGTTATCTTTTTTTACTAGCAACGAGGCTATTGCGCATAATACCGTCCTTGGCACTCTAAGTGGCGCCGGGCTATTCGCAGCTATTGTAGGAATAGCCACCTTTATTATCGGGCTGTATACTTTTTTTGCTGCACGCCCAGAAACCTTAACTAAAAATGCCCAACTTGCTTATGTAGCCACGCTACTGGCACTTGCCGTGTTAATATACGCCACAGGCTCTTATGAATCACCATTTGCATTATTTTGGGGCATTATAGCCGTAGCGGCTCCATTTTTTGGCGCATGGGGCGTAATACCAGTCATCTTAATGGCTATCGCTGTAGCAGTACTAAGCATAATAACAGGTGGTCAAAACCCAGCTACAGTTTGGCTACCTACCATATTGGCCGCTGCGCCGGTGTTGTTTGGCTATTTAATAAAGCCCGTCCAAAACACAAAAACCGCAGAAACCGCCGAAGACCGCTCTTACAGCGCGTTAGCCCGTGAATTAGGCCAGGTCGCAAGCAAGTCAGAAGTCGTCATTAATGCCATTGGCGAAGGCGTATTAGCGGTGGACGGCAAAGGCGTTATTGAAGTTTTTAACCCCGCGGCCGTCCAGCTGATAGGGTGGGGTAAAAACGATGCCATGGGACTTAGCTATAAATCGGTTTTAAAGCTGGTAGATAGTCGCGGCAATGAACTAGATTCAGCCCATGATCCAGTGGCCACCACCTTTGCGGCCAATAAGCCCACCGGGCCAGGTGAATACACTCTCCTAACGCAATCCGATAAAAACATTGTAGTTTCCGTATTAGTTTCGCCCATCGGCCAACCTGGTGAAGGTGCCATTATTGTATTCCGCGATATCAGCGATGAGCGTGCCGAAGAGCGCCAGCAGGCAGAATTTATCAGCACAGCTAGCCATGAGATGCGCACTCCAGTGGCTTCAATCGAAGGCTACTTAGGCTTAGCGCTTAACCCGCAAACAGCCAGTATTGATGAAAAGGCGCGCGATTTTATCACAAAGGCGCACCAGGCTGCCCAACATTTAGGCCGTTTGTTCCAAGACCTGTTAGATGTCAGCAAAGCCGAAGACGGCCGCATGCAAAACAACCCGCAAATCATTGATGTAGGTAAATTTTTGGTAGACATTGTTGAAGGTTTGCAGCCAAAAGCTGAACAAAAAAACCTAAAACTAATTTATAAACCAGATTCAGATAATAACGATGTTCACGAAAAAGGCTCAGGACGAACCATCACGCCAATGTTTTATGTTTATGTGGACAAAGACCACTTACGTGAAGTAAGCGATAATCTGGTTGAAAACGCCATTAAATACACACCAGCCGGCGAAGTGGTAGTCGATGTCACGGGCACAGACCGCCACGTCACCATTAGCATTACCGACACCGGTCTGGGTATCCCCGCTGAAGACCAAGCACATCTGTTCCAAAAGTTTTATAGAGTGGATAACAGCGACACCCGAGAAATCGGCGGCACTGGGCTAGGCCTGTACCTATGCCGGCGCCTAGTTGAATCAATGAATGGCCGCATTTGGGTTGAAAGTACCTATAAAAAAGGAAGTACCTTCTTTGTCGAACTGCCGCGCACATCTAGCGTGGAAGCCCAGTCCATTATTCAACAAGCAGAACAGCAACCTAAACCCGGCTCAGCGCATGAATCGGATATTCCTACACTCGATATTAAGCCGCAAGTAGGCGCACCGCCATACTCGCCAGCCGAGTCAATTACTGCTCCACCAGTGACACCAGCAATAGCTCCATCACTGACCATTCCAACAAGCCAACCCGTGCCCGCTTCCCAACCGGTACCAAGTATATTCCAGCCGGCCCCAAGCCCGGCCACCACCATAGAGCCGCAAGCTCCAACACGTGCAGAGGCCGCTCCAATAGCTCCAACAACACCGGCCGTCCTTCAAAACAGCCAGCCAATTCAAAGCGACCCTGAACCAGTCCTAACCACCATTCCGAACACAGCCATCGAACAACCAGCCATTCCACGCCCAATACCGGATTTTCCAAATGTCCAACTCAGCGCTATCGAACAAAACCCCAAGCAATATATTGCGCAGACAGAAGGTAGGGCGATTAACATCCCCGAACGTAATCAGTAATTTATTTGGCAAATTAACCATAAGCAGGGTACAATATAAATAACTATGGTAAAGACGAAGATACTGTTAGTAGAAGACGACAAAAGTTTGCGCGAAATCTACGGCGTACGCCTGTATTCAGAGGGCTACGATATCATTTCTGCTGGCGACGGCGAAGAAGCACTGGCTATGGCCATCAAAGAACGCCCAACGCTCATTATTAGCGATGTCATGATGCCAAAAATCAGCGGTTTTGATATGCTTGATATCTTACGCTCTACCACTGAAACCAAAAGTATAAAGGTTGTTATGATGACAGCCCTTAGTAGCGAAGATCAACGTGCCCGCGGAGAGGCACTAGGTGCCGACAGGTACTTGGTAAAATCACAAGTGGGCATAGAAGACGTCGTGCGTACAGTACACGAAGTACTAGGCGACGCTCCTGTCAGTGGTATGGCCGCTGCTCCACCTGCTACAGCCCCCTCGTTTTCAGCACAAACACCAGCCATACCAGTCATCCCAGGTGCGCCCAGCAGTCCAGAACAAGATGGCGGCACCCTGCCGCAACCGACCGCTCCGTTCTCGACCAATCGCCCCGCTAGCCTTGGCGACCGCATCATCCACCCCATCGAATCAAACGAACCGTCACGGGACTTTGGCGCAATGATGAGCGCTGAACTAGGTGGCACACCACAGGCGCCCGCCACACCAGCAATACAAACTGTACCAGAAGTACCCCTGCAGGGCACAAACTCCGTCATTCCGCCCCTACCAGCCGCATCATTTGAGCAGACGGATAATAGCTCCCACTCCGTGATACCAGACCCAGAAATGTCACCGGTCTATACATCTGAACCAACACCTAGCAACACGCAACCCATGGCACCGCAAAGCCCCGCTGAACAACCCCTGCCAGCCATGGCGCAAGATCAGCCGCCCACCGCGCCACAATTTAACAACCCAGCAGACGACGGGCAGGCTCTTGGCGAACAACCAGCCCAGCCAGCAGTCGATAACCTTGCTTTTGAAGAAACACCCTATGCGCCAAACCCAGTCATAGCCCCTCAGGCACCCTCTACACCAGCTCCATCCAATCAAGACGATGACGAACCGCCGCTGGTCATACCGCCACGGCGCACCACTGGTGTACAATAAGCCCTAATGGACCAATCTACGTCAACCCGGCTGAACAAGCACCTAGCCCTTATTTTAGGCGTATCGCGCCGTGAAGCCGATGATTTGATTGCCGCCGGAAAGGTCAGCATAAACGGCGTGACAGCAACACTTGGAGCGCGCACATCAACCACAGACACCGTAACAGTCAGTGGCAAAGCAATTTCGCAAACCGCTAATCATATTTACCTGATACTCAACAAACCCACCGGTTATGTGTGCTCGCGCCGGCCCCAGGGTGATACGCCAACAATCTACTCCATTCTGCCCAGCCAATATAGCGCCCTAAAATCCGTTGGTCGCCTAGACAAAGACAGTAGCGGGTTGCTACTGCTCACAAACGATGGCGACTTTACGCACCGAATGACACACCCCAGCTTCCAAAAAGCAAAGGTATATCAAGTAGTATTAAATGAACCACTCGAACCGCTCCATCAGCAAATGATTAGCGATTTTGGCGTTGACTTGCCAGACGGCAAATCCCATTTACATTTAATGCGCCTAAATGACACTGACCGCGCACAGTGGCAGGTAACCATGAGCGAAGGCCGCAACCGGCAAATCCGCCGCACCTTCGCCGCACTCGGCTATGAAGTGACCGCACTACACCGCATACAGTTTGGTAATTATACGCTTGACGATATAAAGAGTGGTGAGTATAAACTCACCGATATTCGTTAGGTGATATAAACCAGAAGGTGCACGCCGATCACTCGGTTGCGGTGATTTTAGCATATTTTTACCCACTTGTAAAACATTAGCACCTCTGTTATAATATATAGGATATGGCAAAACTACCTATCGTCGCAATTATCGGTCGCGCCAACGCGGGCAAAAGCTCGCTTTTTAACCGTATGGTAAAACAGCAGCAGGCGATTGTAGCCCGCGAACCAGGCACCACCCGCGACAACGTGGTTGGCAAGGTTACATACCAACGCCGTAGCGCGGGTGGCGGCGAAGGCGAGTTTTTACTAATCGATACCGCTGGCCTTAAAAACCCCGAAGACGAGTTTGAAGCCGGCATCCAAGACCAAATCGAAGACGCCGCTACTGCAGCTGATGTAATTTTAGTCGTGGTCGACACCACCAATTATCCAGGCGACGACGAACGAACTGTCGCCAAAAAAGCCTTAAAAAGCCGCAAGCCCGTCATTTTAATCACTAACAAAGCCGACCTTAAAGAATCATTACCCGACGACGAATTCCGTAGGCTTGGCGTCAAAGACATCATCCGCACTAGCGCCGAACACAACAGTGGCCTGTCTGAACTACTGGACCGCATTGCCACCATGATCCCCGAAGCGCACCAGGCCGAGCCCGACGACAAGCTCCGCATTGCCCTAATAGGTCGCCCTAACACTGGTAAAAGTAGCTTATTCAACAGCCTAGCCGGCAAGCAACAAGCAATCGTCGCTAACGTTGCGGGCACCACCCGCGACTTAAACCGCATTGACTTAAACTTCAAAAAACAAGTAATCGAACTAATTGACACCGCCGGCGTGCGTCGCCAAGGTAAACAAGAGCGAGGAATTGAAAAGTTCAGCGTACTCCGCACCATGCAGGCGATTGAAGAAGCTGATATTTGCTTATTACTGATGGATGTCAACGAACTTAACGTTCAACTTGACCAACGCCTTGCGGGTATTATTGCCGAACAAGGCAAAGGCTTGGTACTTGTGGTGAGCAAGTGGGATATTGCCGAAGGCCGCAGCGCCTACACCCGTGATGAGATTGCACCAAAAATTCAACATAATTTTGACTTTGTTCCCTGGGCGCCGCTTATCTTTACCAGCAGCACGACCGGCCAAAACGTTACTAAACTGTTCGATCTAGCCCTCGAAATCATGGAGCGCCGCCAACAAAAAACAAGCACACATAAATTAAATGACATGCTGCAAAACGCTATCACAGCACACCCAGTGGCTGGCCTAAAAAACAGCCACCCCAAGTTGCGCTACATAGTGCAAACAGACGACAACCCACCGTGGTTCGTTATTTATGGCAGCAACTTAAAGTTCTTACATTGGAGCTACAAGCGCTACTTGGAGCGCCAACTGCGTGAACTATACGACTACACCGGCACGCCTGTTAAATTTAGCTTTAGGGATGAAAAGCAAATTAAAGCCAACAAGCAGCGCATTGCCGAAGGTAAAGAACCCGTTACAAAGGCGTATAAAAAGCAAAAAGAAGCCGAGCGTATCCAAAAACTTAAAGGCGAAGTAGTTTAATTATTGGTAGATATGGAAAACCCGCTGGCAAAAGCCAGCGGGTTCCTTGTCGAAGTATCAGGCAGAGTGGCGGGCACGGTCCGCCAATTTTTTCAGAGTTTCGTTTGTGGTAGTGGTAGCGAGCTCCACCAGGCCCGGATTTCGGGCCTCCACGGTGCGTGGATGGGGTAGCGTTCGGGGTCGACAAAGTCACCCCGCACCCCGTCCCATACCGCGCAGCCCAGCCAGATAGCCAGGCCTAGCGCCATCAGCGCTAATAAAGCGTCATAACTACGGTTATAATGAGCCGCCGCCTTCCATAGCCCTGGCACAATATACGCCAGGGCACCTGCGGACAAAAAACCCCACACGAACACCTGGTGCCAAATGCGGGTGGGTGCGAACATCACGCCGCGCGCGATCTCTTCGGGCGTGATCTGGTACTTCAAGAGCACCAGGCCGAGCGCCAAGCCGCCGACGACCGAAAACACCCTCCACGATGTTGCTGTGGAAACGGACGCCTGTTCCGCCAGGGCAACCCCGGCGACTAGCGCGAGCGCCAAACCGAAATCACCAGGGAACAGGGCCCTGTATTGGCCACGCCACCACGGCAGCGGGCGATGGCGGTCTTCCAAAAGGGACGTTAACAACATCCCTCCATAAATGTAGGCCAAAACAGCCACGTACATCAAAGTGTACTTCACTGAGTCACCGTCTTTCTTTGACAAGGGGCAACAATCTGTCACCCCAGAGAAAAACCAAGGTTAGATTATCATTACTATTATAGCACACTTTTGTGTGTTTTGTCAATCTGCTACACTTGTGGTATGCAGTTAATTATTGCTCTTGGCAATCCTGAAAAAAAATATGACAATACTCGCCACAATATTGGTTTTTTTGTGGCAGACGCATTTGCCGCTGAGCGGGGCCTAAAATGGCAAAGCAAAACTAAATTCAAAGCCAGCGTTGCTGAAGGTGATGGATTTATTATTGCCAAGCCAACCACGTATTATAATTTAGCCGGGGAAAGCGCCCGTGCTATTGCCGATTTTTACAAAATTACACCAAACGACATATTGATTATCCACGACGACCTAGCACTACCACTCGGCACCGTCCGCACGCGCATAGGCGGCAGTGCGGCAGGGAACAATGGCATTAAAAGTATCAGCCAGCACCTAGGCGACGGTACAGCGCGGCTACGGATTGGCACGTACAGCGAATCGCCAGCAAACCAAGTCGATTTTGTGCTTGGCAAATTCACAGCATTAGAACAGCAGGTAATTGAAAGTCAGCTGCCAAAGTTAACGGCAATAATAAATAGCTTCTTAAATAATGCCTTTGCAGCCACAACCCACAAGTGACTAGCAGCCTACACGCCCAGTAGCTTAATCACAAGCCCCACTAACACAATACCCGCCACTAGCACCGCCGCTTGCATGGAACCTAATTTGCGCGGTTGTTCGTGAATATCAGGGATAATGTCACTCGCCGCTATATAAATGAATATACCACTAGTAATCGCAAGCAACTCCGCTTCGGGGATTGGGAACGAGTCATTCGCAAGATAGGTAACCGTGGCAGCCAACAGCGTACCCGCAGCCGTCAAAACGTTTGCTAGCACCACCTTTTTGTCGCGCCAGCCCCGGCTTAACAAAATGCCAAACGTGCCGAGTTCTTTAGGGATTTCGTGCGCGCTCACCGCCAGAGTAGTAATCAAACCAGTGGCTGGGTTGACCAAAAAGCTTGCTCCAATCGCCACGCCGTCAATCATGTTGTGCAGCAAGTCACCAACCATCACTAAATTACCTTGGTGCTTTTGGCTGTGCTTCACATCGATATCATGGTCATGGTGATGATGGAACCAGCCGGCCAAGCGTTCGAGCACAAAAAAGGCCGTAAACCCTACTAAGGCCCAAACTAGCATGCTGCGAGCATCGCCTAATTCAAAACTTTCCGGTAGTAAATCAAAAAATGCCGCCGCCAGTAGCGCCCCGGCGCCAAAGGGCAGTGCAAGGTGCACGGCCCGCGCCCGCTTGGTTTTGGTTAGCAAAATTAACGCGCCGCCAAGCAAACTAATAGCGCTGCCGGCCAAAATGGCTATTATCATGAGCGTGATTGTCATTAGGATAATTTTAGCATACTATTGCTTGTGGCATCTTTTTGTTATATAATAAATATAAGCTTGGTGCATATTTCTTGCACCAAACGCACCTTACACGACAAGAGGGGAGTTAAAATGTCTAAGGTCACCGTCAGCCCTGAAGAAGAGCTACAGGACGTGATCACGCAGACCATCAACACGCTCAGGGACGCGAACGTTCCCCTGCAAAACGGACGGTCCATCCCGTTCATGGCCAACTGGTACCTGACAGACAAAGGCCTAGCCTTTGGCGACACTCACGCTCCATATACAGTGAGAGCTTTCCTAAGCGAACAGGACGACGATTGGCTCCTCCGCGAAACCATTAAGCGGTTACATCAGCTGGCTCCAGTCAGCCGAGTCTGCCGAGATTGGCCCACGCCCTACCTATGCGCCGCACACCACGCGTATGCGGGGCATTAAAACATTGTA
>CALEKV010000229.1 GCA_937902525.1 uncultured Candidatus Saccharibacteria bacterium
TACTACGAGTTTGCTGGAAGCTGATCTGGGCCAAGCGTCGTCTGCGACACCAGGCAGTTGACGATATGGACGGCATAGAGTTCGAGAAGTATGTGGCGGAGTTACTGAAAAGAAACGGTTTTCACAGCGTCAGACCGACGGAGCAGTACGACTATGGGGTTGATATCGTTGCGGAGCGAGACGGTGTGCGCTGGGGCATTCAGACCAAGCGTTACTCAGCCCCTGTCGGCGCGGATGCTGTGCGGCAAGTTGTAACGGGACTACGTATTTATGACTGCGACCGAGCGATGGTTATTACAAACAGCACCTACGGCGAGTTTGCGAAGAAACTAGCCGCTGGAAACGATTGTGTTCTCATCGACCACGACGGGCTAAAACGGCTTGAGCGAGCAGGACTAAAGCTTAACAGAGGTGTTATACTATGACCATGACAGGATATATTCCAACCGACGAAGACATTGCAGCGATGGTTCGTGATCTGCAAGCAACAGACCCCGAAAATGCTAATCCGGCATATGCCAGGCAAAAACTGATCCGTATGAAACTCATGTACCGTGAACTCGGCCGGATTGATGAAGAGCTTCTTCGTAAAGAGATGGAAAGCTTTAAAATAGCAGCGAATGATGAGCAAGAAGGTTAACCCGGCAGCTGTTCATGCACTTAATGAGGCTCTCAGTCTTGCATTCTGGTACAAACCAGACCTTCGAGCTTTTTTAACTACAACTCTACCAGATAATAATCTCGTACCACGACTTGACTGGACGGAGTATAAAAGAAATACGGTTAGAACGTTACTAACAACAATGACATCGAACCAAAGATATCAAGATGATTTGTTAACTTTAATGTTAGCCACCGCTGATATAGGAGATCCAACACACTTAAAAAGATTGGATGATGGAGAGAAGAAATACAAAGACGCAAAAGCAGCGATTGACGATCTTAGAAGCAAGGTGGAGCCTTATAGAATCTTAAGACGGGAGACCGAGGAAACTAACCGACGAATCGCAGAGGAACAGGCCCGCGCCGAACTTAGACAAGCGGTAAGCGAGAAATTAAGTGAACTTAAGTCCTTATTTTATGACGTTATCTCATCACAAGAACCTCAGACACGAGGATATTCCCTTGAGAGGCTGATAACTGATTTATTTGCGCTATTCGACATTGATGCTAAAGCATCCTTCAAGATAAGTGGTGAACAAATCGACGGCGCTTTCACGTATGAGGGGACCGATTATCTTTTTGAGGCGAAATGGCAAAAAACAAAATCAGCAGTAGCTGAACTTGATACATTTGCCGGTAAAATAAGTCGAAAACTTGAGAATACATTAGGCCTGTTCTTATCTATTAACGGATTTGAGGATACGGCTCTTGAAACGCATTCGCAAAACGGATCAGCCATACTTGCCATGGATGGTGCGGACCTTGCACTAGTATTAGAAGACAGAGTTGATCTACAAGAATTACTTACCCGTAAAAAACAGCACGCATCCAGGACGGGCCAGATAATGTTCAGGGCCAGTGAACTAGTGTAAAGCTAAAACCCAACAATGTCGGTGGCGGTTACTTCTAGAGCTTTGGCGAGTTTGTGGATGGTCTTTAGCGACGGCATGCCGTCGCCGCGCTCGACTTTGGCGTAGTAGTTTGGGTTCAGTCCGGCCAATTCAGCAACCGCGCGCTGCGTGTAGCGCTGTTGTTTGCGAATCCTCGAGAGATTGCTTGAAATCTGATTCAGTAGCTGAGCGTCACTCATAAGAACATAATAGCACAATAATTGCTATTATGCCTTGAGGTCGATGAGCACAGCGCCACCTTGTAGGCGCATAGCAAACAACGCGTGAATTATGACACGCTTACCCGCCTTTGATTGGCGTAGGTATAACTCGCGGATTGAGCTGGGTCTTTCTAGGTCTGGCTGCTTCGTTTGTGTAGCTTCCAAATTCTCTAGGCGCGACCGTAAGGTGTCAAGCTCCTTATGCAACTCATCTATCTTCTGCGTGTATTTTTGTTCGGTGATTATTCTCGCCAGCTTGTCATCGTACAAATTGTCTTCCATCCGTTCCGCCCGCCGAATACGCTGTCTAATTGCTTTCATGACTGCTTCGCGGTGCTGACCGATATAAGGCTGCCGTCGGTTTTCAAGCAGCTGTATCATATTATGGAGCAATCTGCGACCGGCATGGCTCTCATCCAGCTCGTCGATATGCGAAAGCAGCTGACCCTCAAGCCTGTCTTCGCGCAGTAATTTTCGTCCCTTGTACGCGTCGTTGCGACGCTGACACGCACCATAATA
>CALEKV010000230.1 GCA_937902525.1 uncultured Candidatus Saccharibacteria bacterium
AAGCCATTTTGACGCGTCATGTTATTTACTATAACACGCTTATGCTTTTTGTGTGGTAGGCGCGGAAGCCAGCTTCCCTAGATTTTAGCCACAAAGTGCGCTAGGCTTGCAGTATAAGGAGGTATCCAATGAGCCACGAAGCACACATTCACCAAGCTCAAACTAAAATTCTGCGCGAGCTGCTGTTTTTGCCGGAAACGACATTTGCCGAGCTGCAGCGCGTTAGCGGCCTGGAAAGCGATCACGCAAAATTTCATATTAAACGCTTGGTCGAACTTGAGTATGTTGAAAAATTCGGCAGTAGATATCGCTTAAGTATCAAGGGTAAAGAATATGCCAACAAACTAGATACCGATGCCGGTGTGATTGAGCGCCAGCCGAAAGTCGCGGTGATGCTGGTGGTTGAACAGGTGCTAAATGGCCAGAAACACTATATAGTGCAACAGCGGACTAAACACCCACTATATGGTTTTTGGGGTTGCCCAACCGGTAAGATACGCTGGGGCGAATCCATTTACACTACGGCCTCGCGCGAGCTTACTGAAGAAACGGGCCTAAAAGCGCTGTTTGAGTTTGCTGGCGAATATCACGAGCGCGTAGTGCACGGTACCACTGGCGAGATCGTTGAAGACAAAATTTTTCATGTTATGTTTACTGATAAATTTGAGGGCGAAATGGTAAAGGAGTTTGAGGGCGGCCGTAATGTTTGGCGCACCCTGGAGGCCATGAAGCAAGAACCCAAGCGGTATAAAAGTTTTGATTTGGAAACGCAGATTGGGATTGACCATGGGCCAAAGCTTACCGAAATGACCTTTACGTATGATAACGCCGAGTTTTAATGAGTGCGATCGAGCACGACTAAGTGTTCAATATGTGGTGTGCGCGGGAAAAAGTTGTAGCCTTGGTGGTGAGCAATGGTGTATTTTTGCGCTAACAACGCTACGTCGCGCGCCTGGGTGACAGGATTGCAACTTAGGTAAATAATGCGCGGCGGCGCGGTGGCTAGCAGGCGGTTAATAACATCAGCGTGCAGGCCGGCGCGCGGCGGGTCAACAATTATCAGTTTGTCTCCTGTAATGTAGTCCAGCGCTTTTTCGCTGGGTGCTAATATAGCTGTCGCGTTGCTGTGCAGCGCCGTGATATTGCGTTGCATTTCGCGTACAGCGTTCGGGTTGACCTCCACTAATTCCGGTGCCCGTCCGCCAATTGTCAGGCCGATAGTACCCACGCCGGAGTATAAATCAAGTATCTGTAGTGTGCTATTGTTATCCTTGTCCTTATCCTCCCCGCTCCCATCGTTATCTATTGGGGGTTGCCCGTTTTTTCGTTTTTGAGCTCCATTCCCCTCAAGATAGCGTTCACGCTCCAGGGGGATCGCAGCCGAGCCTAAGGTCTCGTCTGACGACTCCTTGGGCTCCACTTCGGGCGGTTTACTATCTTGAGTGAAATAGAGCCCGCGCCCAGGTTGGTGTGTTTCCTTGGATAATTCATTTTTAGGCGCACTAATCACCCACTCGCGCATGTCTCTTAGGGCTTGTTCGTACACTGGTACATTAATTTGGAAAAAGCTTTCTGTGGCATAGCGAAACGGCACGCCCAAAATGGTGTCTGTTAAAGTAGTTTCACCGAATGCTTGCAGTCGCCGGGTAATACGGCTGGCCGGGCTTTTTGGGTCGCTATAAATAATTTCGCCGCCTTGTGCCGGTAATTGTGCAGCCTGCTGGTTGCTGATGCCGCTAAAGCTGGTGCCTTTAACGTACAATTGCCACGCACAGGCGCCTTGCTGGTTGCAGCGGATTAGGAGGGTTTTTAGCTGGCGGGCGGAAATGCCGTTTTTGTGTAGTATGTCGCGGATTTGGAGCGCTAGTTCCATGATGCACGCCGGCAGCAGCGCGCACTGGGCTACCACCACTTTACCCTTGCCGCCACGCTTAAAAAACGCTAGGTCTAGCGTATCACCGCTAGGGGTAGCGTCGCTGTACCAGCTAAACTCAACCTTATTACGGTAGTGATATTCACTGCCGTCGGTATACACTTTTGTTACACCCGGTAAAGTTGTGCCATGGAGTATAAACGCCTCGTTAATAAGAGTAGCTTTGTAGTTTTGTTCGGCGGAAAAGTCGATAATTTGCCAGGGGCTTGTGCTTAAGCAGCTGTCTGGGTCTTCTGGTGGTACCCGGTTTTTGCTGGTGTTGATAACCTCCGTCACTACGCCTTCGACCATATGAGATTTAGTTTTTGTTAGGCGTATAGTTACAGTTTCACCTGGCAGTCCGCCCCATACAAAAGCTTTGCGGCCATCGCTTAAAGTGCCAAGCGCCTGCCCACCGCCAACAATCTTATCTAAAATCAGTGTTTCATACTTAGGGGATTTCACTTAGCTATTGTATCAAAACGGCTATGAAGTCAAAATCCAATGCGTTATGAGCTGTTTGAATTGATTGTATTCTTCTTCAGTATATTGCATATTGGAAATACAAAAACGTTTGCCTGATATGTGTGAACAGAACATGCAATCCATAACGTCGTAGCAATCCTGGATAAAGTAACTGTTGGTGACTTTGTTAGACCATATTACGTTAAAACTGTTAGAGCAAAGTTGGCTATCTTCGACACGTATGCAATACGATGATGCAAATGAGCGGGAGCCTGCAACGACAAATTCATAACTATCGCCTCCTTCGCAAAAAATTGAGTTTTTTGAGTTCCGGATGTCGCAGCACATATATAGGCCGTCGGAAGTATAGACGTTGTCGCATTTATCAATGTTAATGCAATCAAGTTGTCGACTGGTTGTTGTGTAGTTGGTGTCTGACCATGCTGTGATAATGTCTTCAATTCCAGCAAGTTGTTTTTTAGGTCTCATCCAATCATCTTGGAGCTTAGGGTTTTCGCTTGCAATAAATTTGCTTGGGTTAATTGATGACGCCCAGGTCGGCTGTTGAGTGTAGCTGTCGTAGACCTGCTGTGGCAGGCGCAGATCAAAGGCAAATTTTTGCTTGGCTTGTTCAAGTGTTAACGGGTTCTGATAACCAAATATGGCACCCACGACGCGGTCTAAAATTTCTTTAGCTTTTGTATCATTCATTGCTACTGAATCCTTTCTTGTTTGGTCGGACTTGATGACTGGTTTAGTAAGATGTCTTCCAGAGAAATATGCAATAGTGGGTTTTGAGTGTTAGAGATTGGAGCGAGTTCCGCCGTCAGCTTAGCTGGGCTTGACGATTGGCTTGATAAGAACGAATGTAGGTCAGTCAGTGTTGGGTTAAATAATGGTTCTTCTACAGGGAAGATATCGGCAGCTAACGCACACCTATCGTTTGGTGTAGCTGATATTTCTTGCTGGATTTGCTCTTGAAACTTTGTGGGCATCTGCTGTGCTGTGTATTCAACGAGTTTTTGACTTGTGGCGCCGGGTGTAAGTGTGAGGTCGCATGTACGTGCCTTGACGCACGGCAGTATGCGGCCATCCGAACTCATGCGGATTAGGCATTCCCGCGCGTTGAGCGATGTAAGTATTCGAACGCGCAGCTCGCTTTCTTTGTTACCGATTTCTTTTTCTTCAAGTACGGCCTCTTTTGGCAACTCGATCGTTAGGTTACCCTCTAGGGCACGGGCGTCTTCTTCTGAAACTCTAAACACATAGTAGTTGGCGACGTTTGTAAAAATTGCTTCTTGGAGGGGTTTTTCAATTTGTCCAAAATACTGTTGCGTCAGGAACACGAAAAGGTTGTATTTCCTGGCTTCGGCTAGTATTTGCGCCAGTGCTGGGTTTTGTACAACCGACACTTCATCGATAATAAGAATGATTTTTTCATTAAAAGCGCGGCTTTGTGCGAGCAAAAATATTTGCTGGATTAGTAGACCAGCCACGGTTTTTACAACCTTATCGCCCATGCTAACTTTGTTTAGCGAAAATACTGTGAGTGGGTTTTTGGCGATTAGTTTTTTTAGCGACGCGGAATCATCAAATTCTTGGCTGAGTGACGGCTGCAGCTGCATTTCTTCTACTAAGGCCACGACAGGTGAAATTGATTCATTATAGTATTTAGTGCGCAGCTCGTTAAAGTCGGTTCCAAAAAAGCGCGTGATGTTGTCGGGCACATACCCTGACACGTGTTTTAGTAGTTTTTCACGGTATTCAATGTCAGTTAAAAAGCGTTTTAAGTTGTCCAGTGTCATAACCTGTCCCGTCATTAATACGTACAAACTAAAGCGCAATACACGTTCTAGTTTAGGGCTAAATTGATCTGCAAGTAGTGATTTAAAAAGAGTGCCGGTAAGTTCCGTGGCGGCTGAGATGTCTGTTCCAGCACCAGCAAAAAGTTCAGCGCCATCGTCGGCTCCTTTAAATCGGATTATGTTACAACCTTTAATCTGTTGTAGGTCTTGCTCCAATGAGGCATGCGGATCAATTACGACAACGCGGTATTTTTCGTAATTTTCAGGACGCTCAAACAGTTTTTGTATAAATAGACTGATTAGTTTAGATTTGCCACTACCGCTTGCACCGATTATAAACGAGTGCATTGCAAAATCGTAATTATCTAGTGTTAGATAATGGTTTGTTGGTAGGTATGGGAACGTGTCCACCTCAAATATAGCGCTGTACTTTGTGCTGCTTAATGTACCGAGTGCCTTTTGTATATTTAAATAGTGTGGTTGTTTGACGCGCATATACTTGGGGTTTGTCGTGAAGTCAAATGCCAATAGTTTGCTTGGTGACGTAAATGCATGTTTTTGCGACACGGAGTACGTGTCATGCTTGCTCCTAAAGGCCATATCGATCACGCAGTACGCGCGCGTTGCGTCATAAATTCGTAACCGGAACAATATCCATTCAAGATTCTTGCCGCGTTTCACGGAGTACTTTTCCCTGGTTGCGATAATACTACCCCCGGCAAACTGCACTAATTGCTCTTTTTTGTCTGAACTTGGCAATGGGACCTGCTCGTATTCGACTGGTCGCAAAATTGCCCCATCCATGTTGTTGGATAGTATTGAAATGTCACGGTTGGAGCCAACAAAGTAATGGATAGTTGAACCTTCAATTTGTACGGCAACTGCAAAATGGCGTAAAATACCAATGTGTTGACTGAGGCTCATAAGAATTGACTGCCAACCTGCAGCGTCGCAGGAGTCTTTGGTTAAATAGAGTTCATACCAGTGGCTGTAGCCGGCGTGTTTTTTGGGTGTACCCATGCTGTGTCGCATTATAGCTTATTGTTAGCAAAAACTCATTAGTTTATTGTGGTATGAAGCTATAAAATAGCACTAACGTTGCAACGGCCATTAATACAAAAGCGGCAAAAACACCAATGTTGCTGACTATGCCGTTTTTGTAGTCGCCCATGACATTTTTATTATTTCCAATTTTATAAATCATCCATAAAAGCGGAACGCTTGCCACAGCATTAAACACGGCCGTAAATATAAGTGCTTGGATTGGATCGATATGTAAAAAGTTGATGGCGAGCCCGGCTAACGTGGCAAGTGCGATAATTAAGTAAAATCCGTGAGCTTTTTTAAATTTGCGGTACAGGCCTTCTTTAATACCAAGCGTTTCGCTGATTGCGTAACTGCTACTGCCTGCAAGCACTGGCACGGCAAGTAGGCCAATTCCAATAATGCCCACGCTGAATAATAGTTTTGCAATCATACCGGCATTTGGAAACCCTTGTACCAATGGTTCAAGTGCTGCCGCGGCATCATTAGCATTCTGTATTTCGGTGACGCCGTGGATGTGCAGGGTGCTGGCGCATGCGATAACAATAAACCACGCGCTGATACTTGCCAGGCTCATACCGGCAATATTATCCAGGCGGATTTTTCGAATAAATGCCTTGCTAATACGCGGCGTACCGGTGCCAGACGAAGCAGTAATCCGTTTTTGCTCAACTTCATCTTCTACAACCTCGCTAGTATTCCAAAAAAACAAATACGGGCTGATAGTTGTTCCTAAAATACCAACAATAATGTATATAGAATCTTTATTTAGCTGGATGTTTGGAACAAATGTATTTTTAAAAACATCGCCCCAGGGCTGGCCAACCATAAAGGCGGTTACGGGGTACGCAAACAATGCAATAGCTAGCCATTTTAAAAACTTTGCGTATTGCCGGTACGGTACAAAAATTTGTAGTGCCACGCAAACAATTGCAAAAAACACTGCAAGCCCGACAAACGGCATGTCGGGGAAAAACAGTTGAATTGTTGCCGCCATTGCAGCAAGGTCGGAGCCGATATTAACGGTATTGGCGACCACCACCAAAATTACGGCGGCGAACAATACCTTTTTGCTATAATGTTTTTTTAATATTGCCGCTAATCCGTTGCCCGTTACGGCGCCAATGCGTGCACAGCTTTCCTGCACGGCAAGCAGCAAGGGAAACATTATGGGGAAAAGCCACAGCAGCTTGTAGCCATATACCGCACCAGCTTGGCTATAGGTGGCAATGCCGCTTGGGTCGTCATCGGCCGCACCAGTCACCACGCCTGGGCCCAGGATGCGTACAAATCGCCCAAATCGCCCGTAGTGTTTACGAGCTTTTAGTAGGTTTTGTTCATGTTGTTTAGCGAGTTTGTTGTTTTTGCTGCGGTTTAACAGGTTTGTGAGCCAGTTTGACATGTGTTTGTTCCGTTTATGGTAACTCACTGCTAATAGTAGCATAGTTTATGGTGCCGTAAAAGAAGAACCGCCCCCAAGGGCGCCGCGCCTATGCGTGGGGGCGGTTCTTGTGAGCGGAATGCGAGAGCGGCTGGCGATCAGCCAGGCTAGCAGCTGAAGGTAAACGTTGGTTCGTAGCACTCGTTGTAGCCGGGCTTGTCGTATACAACAAGCCAGCCTTCGGCGCGGTAGATTTCTTCTACATCCAGCCAGTGGTTGTCAAAAATCGTCCTGCGCGTAGTAACCGATTCGTCATCTTCGAACTCCCTCAGAATCAGTTTGATGACTTCAGACTGTTTGATCAGGGCACTTGAGCCGTCCCAGTACTCCACGATCAGTTTGTTGAAGGCCTTGAACACCTGATTGGGAATCGAGGCTTGCTTTGCGGCGACTACAGCACTCGGTTTGATGGGTCCGGCCATGAGGTTACCTCTCTCTCGAGGGGATCGAATATCCTCCAGGTCCCTTTGAAGTAGGACACTAGCCAGAAAGGCTGGTGTATATGAA
>CALEKV010000231.1 GCA_937902525.1 uncultured Candidatus Saccharibacteria bacterium
GCTCTTCCGATCTTAAAGATTTATTTAAAGATATTGACACTGGCGAAATTAAATATATCGATGCTACTCTTGAAAAAGACCCAGCACATGGTGTTAATGAAGCTTTAATTGAAGTTTACCGCCGCTTACGCCCTGGTGATCTAGCAACCGTTGACAATGCCCGCCAAATGATTGAGCGCATGTTCTTTGACTTTAAGCGGTTTGATTATAGCCGCGTGGGTCGGTATAAGCTTAACCAGCGCCTTGGCCTGGATACACCAAACACAGCAGAATACCGCACATTCCAGATGGATGACTTTGTGTCGATTATTCGTGAGTTAATCAGGTTAAATAACACCCAAGAGCCACAGGATGATATTGACGCTTTAAGCAATCGCCGCATTAAGCTGGTTGGTGAATTGGTCGCCCGTCAGTTTAGGGTTGGCATGCTCCGCATGCAGCGCAACGCCATGGACCGCATGAGCATGAGTGATATCGAAACTGTCACGCCAAGCCAACTTATCAACGCTCGCCCGGTAGTGGCGGCGGTACGTGAGTTTTTTGCCAGCAGCCAGCTAAGCCAGCTGCTAGATGAAGTCAACCCGCTGTCAGAACTTAGCCACAAACGACGCCTTAGTAGTATGGGCCCGGGTGGCCTAAGCCGTGAACGTGCTGGATTTGACGTGCGCGACGCTCACCCGACTCACTATGGCCGCATTTGTGCTGTGGAAACTCCTGAAGGCGCTAACATCGGTTTGGTACTTAACCTGGCTGCTTATGCACGGGTTAACGAGTATGGCTTTATTGAAACGCCTTATTACAAAGTTAAAGATGGCGTAGTAACAGACGAGATTGAGTATTTGGATGCCGCCCAGGAAATCAACGAAGTTATTGCTGGTGCCGGTGCCGAAATCGATAATCACGGTAAGTTCATTGGTGAACGCGTTAGCGCGCGCAAGTTTTTGAAACCCGGCCAGGTTGATGTGGCAGAAGTCACCTACGTAGATGCTGCCCATAAACAGATTTTGGGTTCGACCGCAGGGCTGGTTCCATTTATCGAAAAGAACCGTATTGACCGTTCTTTGACGGGTAGTAACATGCAACGTCAGGCGGTGCCGCTGCTGCAAACTCAAGCTCCAACTGTTGGTACGGGTATTGAGCATATCGTTGCACGCGACAGTAGCCAACTTATCATCGCTGAAAGTGATGGCGAAGTAACGCGTGCTGATAGTGAAGTCGTTGCGGTGAAATACGCTGATGGCGTTAAGCAATATGAACTGATTCACTTTACAAAAAGTAACGACGATCGCAGTATCAACCAAAAGACAGTCGTCGCCCGCGGCCAAAAAGTCAAGGCAGGTGATGCATTGATTGAAGGCGCCAGTATTAAAGACAGCGAACTGGCTTTAGGTAAAGATTTGTTGGTGGCGTTCATGCCATGGGCGGGTTATAACATGGACGACGCTATCGTGCTTAGTCGCCGCATGGTGCAAGATGACACACTATCCAGCATCAATATCAAGGACTACAACGTAGAAGTCCGTGAAACTAAACTCGGCCCCGAAATTGTTACTCGTGATATTCCGAACGTGAGCGAGGAATCGCTGCGCCACCTTGATGAATATGGTATTGTGCAAGTTGGTAGCGAAGTTAAGGCCGGTGACGTATTAGTCGGTAAGATTACACCAAAGGGCGAACAAGAACTCAGTAGCGAAGAGCGCCTACTGCGTGCAATCTTTGGTGAAAAAGCCAAAGATGTCCGCGACACAAGCCAGCGTATGAACAATGCCGGTGGTGGTAAAGTGGTTGGCGTTAAAATCTTTAGCCGTGAAAACGGCCACGAACTAAAAGCTGGCGTGCTAATGCAAATTCAAATTTTTGTTGCACAGTTGCGTAAAATCAGTGTGGGCGACAAGTTGGCTGGCCGCCATGGTAACAAAGGCGTGGTGGCGCGTATTTTGCCAGTCGAAGACATGCCGTACATGGAAGACGGCACACCAGTTGATATCGTGCTGAACCCATTAGGCGTGCCAAGCCGCATGAATCTTGGTCAGTTGTTCGAAACTCACCTTGGCATGGCTGCTAAGGCGCTGGGCTATAAAGTCGCCACGCCACCGTTTAATGGTGTACCAATGGAAGTGATCCAAAGTGAGCTTGAAAAAGCCGGTTTTGACCGTGACGGTAAAAGCCAGTTGTTTGATGGTCGCAGCGGTGAAGCCTTTGAAGAGCGCACCACTGTCGGCGTGATGCACATGATTAAGTTGCACCATATGGTTAGCGACAAAATCCACGCTCGTTCGACTGGTCCATACACCATGGTGACTCAGCAGCCGCTGGGTGGTAAAGCGCAAAATGGTGGTCAGCGCTTTGGTGAAATGGAGGTGTGGGCGCTGGAAGCGTATGGCGCCGCATCGACGCTCCAAGAGATGCTAACCATTAAGTCCGACGATGTTTATGGCCGCGCTAAGGCCTACGAGAGCATTATTAAAGACGATGTGATTACTGGCCCTAAGTTGCCAGAAAGCTTTAACGTGTTAGTGAAAGAGCTGCAGGGCTTGGGACTGCGTGTCGACTTGGTCGATGAAGGCGAGCAGATTGACGCCGAAGAAGTGATAGAGGTAGCTGGTCCTGAAGATAAAACTGTGCCAGCGGGTGATTTAAGCGACGATACTGAAACCGTACTTGATGAAAGTGACGAACTTGGTGATATCGATGCGGATGACGGCGTAGAGATACGCGAAATTGATGACGGTGGTCAAATCGCCGATGTTGATGAAGATTATGATGTGATGTACGAAGAAATAACTACTAAAGAAGATGAGGAGGACGCCTAATGCCACACGTTGTACAGACCAATAGCATTGCGGACTTTGATGCGGTCCGCCTGGCGGTGGCTAGCCCTGATGATATCCTGAAATGGAGCTATGGTGAAGTCACTAAACCAGAAACTATTAACTACCGCACGCAAAAACCAGAACGCGATGGCTTGTTTTGTGAAAGGATTTTTGGTCCTGTTAAGGATATTAACCCGCACGATAACAAGCTAAAAGGCGTTCGCAGCCGTGAAGCGGCCGTGGACAAAAAAGGTGAGCTTGTTACTAAGTCGATTGTCCGCCGCGAACGCATGGGCCACATTAACCTGGCCACGCCGGTAGCGCATATTTGGTTTATGCGTGGCACCCCAAGCGCCATGAGCCTGCTTTTGGGTATTACCGTGCGCAACCTTGAACGTATCGCCTACTTTGCTACGTACGTAATTTTGGATGTTGACGCTGAAAAACGCGATCAATACTTAGCCGACCTTGAAGCCGAAACCGATGCTGGCCGTGCTGCTATCAAAATCCGTTATGAACGTGAAGCTGAGGCTGAGGGTGCTGATGTTAAAGCACTCGCCGAAGCCCAGAGTAAAGAATTAGAAGAGCTGGAAAACAACTACATTGTCAAAAAGAGTCAGTTGGAAAGTTTGGTTAAGGGCGCCCTGCTCGGTGAGACCGATTTCCGTAATTTGCCTGAAGAATATGAAGAGTTGATTAAAGTTGAAATGGGCGGTGGAGCATTGAAAGCACTGCTAGATGCCATTGACTTGCCAACGCTTATTAGCGAGCTATCCGCAGAAGTGGAAGGCGCTAAGGGTCAGCGTGAAAAGAAACTACTAAAGCGCTTGAAGGTACTTGAAGGTATGCAAGCTGCCGGCATCAAGCCAAGCAGCTTATGCTTAACTGTTCTGCCTGTGATTCCTCCGGATTTGCGGCCGATGGTGCAGCTAACCGGTGGACGTTTCGCCACCAGCGACTTAAATGACCTTTATCGCCGTGTTATCAACCGTAATAATCGCCTCAAAAAGCTTATCGACTTGAACGCACCAGAAGTAATTCAGCGCAATGAAAAGCGCATGTTGCAAGAAGCCGTGGATAGTTTGATTGATAATAGCGCCGCCCGTGGTGGCCGCGCCGTTAATGCCACTGGTGGCCGAAGGCGTCTAAAGAGCATTAGTGACATGCTAAAAGGTAAGCAGGGCCGTTTCCGCCAAAACTTGCTGGGTAAGCGCGTGGATTACAGTGGTCGCTCAGTTATCGTGGTTGGACCAAAGC
>CALEKV010000232.1 GCA_937902525.1 uncultured Candidatus Saccharibacteria bacterium
GGTACCTGTAGTGCTATAGAGAGCTATGGTGCAGCCATGAACTTGCCGGTTGGCCGCAAAATTGATATGAGTAAGTTGTCTTATGAATGGAGATATCAATTCGGATCACTACAGATTATTGCCGATGATGGGCAAGTGTATGGGGCGGGTGCCAATACCTACGGCAAGTTGGGTAACAATAACATGTCTGCGACGCAGTGCGGGGTCGTAAAAATGCAATTACCGGCAGGCGTTAAGGCAATAGACATGTCAACACGCGACGAATACAGCACCTATGTGCTAGGTGATAATGGCCGCGTTTATGCAACAGGACGCAACAACCTAGGGCAGCTTGGCGATGGCACCGTCATTAATCGTGCCCTACCTGTTAGCGTAGGTTTTCCTATGCGTGGCTTGGTTTACTAGTTAGATGCCACTTGCCGCAGCGTGAACATTCATAGAACGACAGGTTGAGGCTAGGTTGTTGCAACATTTGCAACTCTGCTTGCCGTTGGGCCGCTTGCTTGTTGTCAAAACGCCGCTTTTGCTGGCAGCTTTGCATTGATAGTGGCCGTAAGGTGATTTTAGGAGTGTTATTTCGTCTGGGCATCTTGGAACATTATGACACTTTTGTTATAGTAATGGTATATGGGGAACGGTTTGAATGGCAAAGATGATCCTGCCCTGGTGTCGAATAAATCGACGCCGCTTTTATTGCTAGGTACCGTTGCCGACACTACATGGCGTATGTTTGTGCCGGCCGTTGGGTTCACGCTACTGGGTGCCTGGGCAGATAATGCGCTTGGTACAAAACCAGCGCTGATGTTCATTGGGATTGTCGTTGGCGCAGCGCTCGCTTTTTTACTTGTTAAAAAACAAATTGATTTAATTAAGCGGGAAAAACAATAGTGCTAGGCTTTTTTGCCGCTACCGGCCCACATATCTCTGTGAAAGCACAAGAAGTACTGAATATTGGTGGCGTGTCAATAACTAACTCACACACGCTTGGCGCGCTGGGGATACTTGTTGTGGTTTGGCTGCTAGTGGCAACGCGGCGTGCTGTTCAGGGCAAGGCAAGGCATAATTTTGCCACGCGCCTTACTCTTTGGACGTTCCATGGTCTATACAAAACTGTTTTACAAGTTATTCCAAATAAAACTCAGGCGGCAAAAATCGCCCCATTGCCCATCACTATGTTCTTTTTTGTCATCGCGCAGTATTGGCTGGGCATGTTGCCGTTTGTCGGGCCGATTACTGTTGGTGAGCACGGTACGCCATTGTTTCGTGGCGGCGTGGCTGATTTAAATATGACATTTGCTCTGGCGATTATTACGATTGTAGCGGCGCAAGTGTACGCCGTTAAGTATATTGGCATCAAGGCAAACACCGGGCGGTATTTATTTAATCCGCTTAAAAATCCAATCATGTCTTTTGTGGGCATCTTGGAATTGATTGCGGAGTTCTCCCGCTTGCTGGGGCTAAGTTTTCGCCTATTCGGTAATGTGCTCGCTGGCGAGGTGCTTTTGATCATGATTGCGTACTTGACGCAATATGCTTCCCCGCTCGCATTGCAACCGTTCTATCTTTTTGAATTATTTATTGGCGGCATTCAGGCTTATATATTCTTTATGCTTTCAACTGTGTTTATATCGCTCGGGTTGAGCCATCATGGCGATGATGAAAAACAAACGCCTTCCGAATTGCATCCTCCCCTTGGTAAACAGGTTGCCATAAAAGGATGAACTAATCAGTAAAAGTAAAGGAGAAATAATAATGGAATCAATCGCATTTTCACTCGCCTACGCACTGCCAGCAGCCTTCGCGGCCCTAGGAGCGGGACTTGTGGGTATGGCTGCCATGAATGCGGCCGGTCGTAACCCAGAAAAAATTAATGATCTTCGCACGCTAATGATTCTTGGCATTTCATTCATTGACGCACTGGCCATCATCGGTTTCATTGTCGCCATTGTTGGCAAGGTTATGTAATTTAATAAGGCGATTATTTGGTGAATGATTTATTAATACAATTCGCAAATGCTGAAACCAGCACTGGAAAAAGCGACCTATTTACGTCTATTGGCATTGATTGGAAGTTGCTTGTATTGCAAACCATAGCATTTTTGATATTACTGTGGTTTTTAAAAAAGTATGCATACCCGCCGTTAGCGGCTATGTTAGATAAGCACGATGCCGTCATGGCCGAAGCGGCAAATGCCGCGCGCGACGCGGAAAAACATGCTGCCGCTAGCCAAACTAAAACAGAAAAGTTATTACAGCAAGCACGTAAAGAGGCGTCCGATATCGTTAGTACCGCTAAGGACGAAGCAAATGATTTATTGCAACGCGCTGAAAGTAAATCAAAAGCACATGCCGAGGCCATCGTTTCCGCAGCCAAGTCGGATATTGAGAAAGAAATCTTGGCCGCTAAAAAGTCGTTACATAACGAAACAATCAAACTTGTTGCAACAGCCACCGAAAAAGTTGCCGGCGATAGTATTGATGCGCAAGCTGACGCAAAGTTGATAGAAAAAGCGCTTAAGGAAGCGTCATAATGACCGTAAGTATCTCTCGCCGTA
Source organism: uncultured Candidatus Saccharibacteria bacterium (assembly GCA_937902525.1). GTDB lineage: Bacteria > Patescibacteriota > Saccharimonadia > Saccharimonadales > Saccharimonadaceae > Saccharimonas. The sequence continues at coordinate 2,556 of CALEKV010000232.1, forward strand.
AGCTTGCACAGTATGCGGCCAGTATGATTTTAAGTGGCCACACTGAACAGGTTATGCAACAGATTGCGGCATACTTGGTGCTAGAGCATCGAACGCGCGAGGCTAATTTGGTGGTGCGAGATATTGAAGCAGAGCTAGCTAGCCGTGGCGTGGTGTTGGCTACAGTAACTACCGCGCATGCGTTAACGACCGAACTCCGCATGGCGATTGAGTCTATGTTGGACGCTGAGCATGTGTACATCACAGAAGTCATTGACCCAAGTGTGATTGGTGGTGTGCGTGTTGATATGCCGGGCAGGCAATATGACGCAACGGTACGTCGCAAACTGGAATTATTAAAGGAACTGACGCTCGTATAAAGGAGAACTGAATGGCTGAAATTTCCGTACAAGAACTAAGCAAAGGATTGCGTGACGCAATTGCGGGGCTCGAGGTGTCTGAGGGTCTTGAAGAATTGGGCATTGTAACACGTATTGGCGATGGTGTGGCGTGGGTGCACGGCCTGAAGAAAGCCGGTTATAATGAAGTGCTGGAAATCCAAACCAAAAGTGGCGTTGTGGAGGCGTTTGCCCTAAACCTTATGGAAGACGAAATTGGCGCGGTATTGCTGGGGTCTGATCAAACCGTCGCCGCCGGTGATAAGGTGCGGCTAAAGGGAGAAGTGTTAAGTGTGCCGGTTGGCGAGGAATTATTGGGCAGGGTGGTCAACCCGCTTGGTGAACCGCTCGATGGCGGCGCGCCAATTAAAACCAAGCAGCGCGGCTTAGCGGAGCGCGAAGCCGTTGGGGTGATGGGCCGCAAGCATGTGCACGAACCACTTATGACTGGCATCATGGCGATTGATACAATGTTCCCTATTGGCCGCGGTCAGCGCGAACTGATTATTGGCGACCGCCAGACCGGTAAAACGG
>CALEKV010000233.1 GCA_937902525.1 uncultured Candidatus Saccharibacteria bacterium
ATTTATAAAAACACCTTCGCTATCGGAGGTGTTTTTATATACATGGAATTACATAGCCTGAAGCGCCATAGCAGTACGGGCAGGCAGATAGAGCTGCAAGACTTGCCCATCTTGCGCACCCTGGCTACGATAAATTTGCTCAGTGTCAATCCGATCTTGCCCGCCGTATATCTTGCTGTCTGTAGAAAGGACGACTTTATAATCTCCCGTGGCGACAGGTACGCCATACCCTGTATACGATTCATCTGGTGAAAAGTTAAACACAAACAAACACCCTGAGCGCATAAATGACAGCACGTGGTCACCCTGGTTAATCATCACTGGCATGAAATCAGTTGCGCTGAGCTTACTAATAATGCCGACCATGCCTGCGTCGAATGCCCCAAGCCACTGATATTTCAATTTTTTGTCATCTGCCAGACTCCACTGACGACGAGCATAATGATACGACCAATTATTGCCCTCGCGCGGGAAATCAATCCATTCCGGATGGCCAAATTCGTTACCCATAAAGTTCAAGTAACCACCGCCATTTGTTGCCGCTGTTAGCAACCTAATCATCTTGTGAAGTGCCACACCCCTCTCAACAATTAAGTCGCCATCGTCCACCTGCATGTGTTCGTACATCTGCTTATCAATCAATCGGAAAATTATCGTTTTATCACCCACTAACGCTTGGTCATGGCTCTCGGCGTAACTAATGACCTTTTCTTCTGTCCGATGGGTTGTTAGCTCGTGAAACAGGTTTTGCAAATCCCATTCTTCATCACGCTTTTCTTTAATGGTTTTAATCCATAAATCAGGCACGCCCATACTCATACGATAATCAAAACCAATGCCACCAATATCGGGCTTACCTGCTAAGCCTGGCATAGCACTCATTTCTTCGGCGACTGTCACCGCATGCGGCTTAACTGCGTGTATTAGATCATTCGCAAGCGACAAATACACCAAGGCATCTTTATCAACATCATCGCCATAATAATCGCCGTAATCAGTAAAAGCCTTACCCAACCCGTGGTGTGTATATAACATACTGGTTACTCCATCAAACCTAGATCCATCAAACTGATACTCATCCAGCCAATAGCGACAGTTGCTTAGCAAAAAATGCGCTACTTGCGGTTTGCCATAATCAAAACATTTTGAATCCCATGCTTTGTGCTCGCCGCGTTCACCTGCATGGAAATACTGCGTAGAGGTGCCGTCAAACCGCGCCAAACCCTCTGCCTCATTTTTGACCGCATGTGAATGGATGATATCTAAAATTACCGCTAAACCCATACCGTGAGCCGTATCAATCAGTCCCTTCAAATCATCTGGCGTGCCGGAGCGCGAACTGACGGCAAAAAAATTAGAGACATGGTAGCCAAAGCTGCCGTAATATGGGTGCTCCTGGATGGCCATTAGCTGTACGGTATTGTAGCCGGCTTTTTTGATTCGTGGCAAAACATTTTTGGTAAAATATGCATAGCTTGCAACGGCAGGCTTTTCGCTACTCATACCTACATGAGCCTCATAAATTAATAACGGTTCGGCTGCGGGCTTAGGCCCTCTGTGCCGCCACACATAGGCTGTTGGCGGATTCCAAACCTGGGCGTCAAACCCCTTGGATTGTTCGTCTTGGATGACACGCGTTGCGTACGCCGGTATCCTGTAACCTTCGCCACCGGTCCAATACACATGCAGTTTGTATTTTTGCAGGTGTTTTAATGCGTTTGCAGGCAGCGTAACTTCAAACACGCCGTCGCCAACACTTTTTAGAACATATTCCGGCAACTCCTGCCAATCGTTAAAATCACCAACCAATACAATTTTTGTAGCATTTGGCGCCCATTCCCTGAGTACCCAGCCTTGCTTTGATTTGTGCAGGCCAAAGTATAGGTGGCCAATTGCATAATCTTGCACACTTTTTGCGCCCAGTAGCGCCCGCTTGCGGCTAGCAATATATACTTCCCTTGCCTCGATTGCATCCGCATGCGGTTCGAGCCAAGGATCGATATCGGTAAGGTTTTTTTGTGTAAGCACTAGTAGTATATTATCATATAATAAACAAAACAGCCCGGTGAAGGACTGTTTGATATACATCTCCCAAAGGAACTCCAATTCCTCGGCGGAAGAGAGCCGGGGCTAAGCTATAACTACGATTGTCCACCACAACAAAACGTTTTGAGATTTGCCTCGGTCTCTCTATCCACCATTAGTGTAACATAAGCATTTTTATTAACGCAAGCATTTTTTGTAAATATTTTCACACTTTTTCATACATTGCAATTCGGGCGCCGGCATAGACCCGCTCAAACGCTACCGACAACCCTGGTAGTTGTGGCGCTGGCTGGTTGTGCGGCCAGCTAAGCACAAAAGTACCGCCGTCTTCCAATAGCGACACGGCTTTTTGTACCGTAGCCTGCTGCGTATCGTAATATGGTGGGTCAGCAAAAATAATCTCAAATTTACCACTGCTATAGGTTTGTAGCCAATTATTAACCGACGTTTTGATTAGTTCTGCATTCTCGATTCTTAGGGCGCTAAGATTATTTTGGATACATTTTTGAGCGATTTTATCCCGTTCGATAAACACAGCACTCCTAGCGCCGCGGCTTAGGGCCTCAATACCAACAGCGCCCGTACCCGCAAAAATATCCAACACCCGCGCACCGTTAACCATGCTACCAAGCGAATTAAATACTGCGTTACGAATACGCTCGCCCATGTGGTGTGTCTTGTCGCCTGGCGGCGTATCTAACTTTCGGCCACCGTACTTACCGCCAATCACGCGGATATTCATTGTTCACTCACCCTTAAAGCAGTGTACCAAGCATACACTACGGTGCGAACAATGATTGGAACCAATACTTGCCGGGTTTTTAACGCCAATCTTGGCGTCCAGCCCGAACGCCAGTATTCATGATACATGCCTAGCGCGTAAACTTCTTGCACAGCTTCCATGAACACGGCCCCTAGCCCCTTTTTATCCGCTTGTTTTATCCATTCCATGTCTGGTGCTGTACCTGTAAAGCGCGCGTTTTGTATAGCCGTGGCAATGCCAAATTCAAACAAAACGTGCGTCGTAAATACACCTTTGGCGCCCCAGTACTGCCAGTTACGGCTAATATTGCCGCACGCGCCATGTCCCTTAATTAGGTTTTTGTCTAGTATGCTCAGCCGGTCTTCTTTTGGCTTACCCCATAACTTTTCTATTTTGTCGCTCAAGCGGTAATGGTGTGCCGGTGTTAAGCCATCGGTTATGGCATGGCTAATCCAGGCCGCTTCAAACGCTGCACGTTCATAGTTATTAGCCTTCAAGGCCGCCACTAGATTATGGTGATGATCGGTAATCATCGTCACAATTGCGCGGTCTGTTTTGTCAGTTGGGTCGATAAAATGCCACGGCTCATCAGCACTCGGGCTTTTACGCTTAATGCCATCCGGGCCATTATTGCCTTCAAAGTGTAGAATATCTTTAACGAACGGGAACCTGCCATCATTACCCGGTAGGCTTTTAAGCTCACGCCGTGCTACACGGTCGATTTTTTGGTGCACACCAATAACGTTGCCTGATTTTGACCTAAAGGTTGTTCCAGAATACATTACAACCTATTATAATACGTCTTATGGAAAAAGTTTCTTTCCCATGTCAATTAAGATAATTTTTGTAAATGAACAAAAGACAAAGGTTCTCATCGCGGGTTACAATGACGGTGGATACGGCTTAGTAGGCGGACACCTCAACACAGGTGAAAATATTATTGCCGCAGTCGTGCGTGAGGCATTAGAAGAAACCGGGCTTGTTCTTAATTGAGCATCGTAAGTCGCTGATAGT
>CALEKV010000234.1 GCA_937902525.1 uncultured Candidatus Saccharibacteria bacterium
CTATGTTCGAATTTTAACCGCGTACCAGCTAATGAGGGGGTTTTGAGACTCAGGTGCTAACGGTTTATCGCGATAATTCGTACAATGCGATAGCGCCCGCAACAGAGACATTGAATGATTCTTTTTTACCGTGCATGGGGATTTCTAATATATCGTCACATTCTGCCAGTAGCTCTGGTGGGATGCCATGCACTTCTTCGCCAAGGACTAGCGCCAACTTTTGTGGCGCAACGTAATCACGCAATATAACAGATTTTGGCGATTGCTCAAGGGCGACGATACGGTAACCAGCCCCCTTCAGTGCAGTAACGTTGGGTTGTTCGGTATATTCAAACGGCACCATCTGCTCGGCACCCAGGGCTGTTTTATGGATTTGCGCGGTCAGCTTTTCCCGGATGTGTGGCAAGCGGGTATCATATAGCAAGGTTGGGTATGGCGTGTAGCCGCTTAAAATAATTTTGCTCACCCCAAAGCCTTCGGCAGTCCTAAAAATGCTGCCCACGTTGTGGGTGGAGCGGATATTATGAAGTAATAAAATTATTTCGGGCATTAACTTATTGTAGCACTATAAAAAACATAGGCGGTTTGGTACACTAAAGTAAATGGATGAACTTGATATTCAACAAAAGCGTCGCGACCACGATGAGCAATCGACGCAGCAGCGCGCCGCTATTTTAGGTCTGCAGTACCTTGATCTGCGTGATATCGAGCATGATATCACCCTGGCTAAGGATGTCATGGATATTGCTGATATGCATAAAAACCGGATAGTGCCTTTAGTAGCGGGGGACCGCGACACGGTGTGTCAGTTTGGTGTCACCAGTCAAACACCGCAAAGCGTGATGGATAGGTTGCGTCATAGTTATAACGAAGACGGCCGTCAAATCCATTTTAACCTTATTAGCGGTGCGGCGTATAAGGCCATAATGGATCGGTTTGATCCGCCTAAGAAAATCGTTTATGACGATATTGCCATAGCTAAAGAAGGTGACAGTGACACAATCGCGCAAGTTAGCAAAACTTTAAATAGCGTGGGCAGCGATGCGCTGTTTAACTTTTTAATTAACCAGGCCGATAAGTTAGGGGCAAGTGATATCCATATTGAAAATATGCGCGACAGTATCCGTATCCGTATGCGTATTGATGGCGCTTTGCACCCAGTAGCCCACTTGGATAATGACAGGTATAGGGTCATTCAGGGAGAGTTAGCTAGCCGCGCTAGTATTAGCACCGCCGCCACAGAAGCCCAGAGCGGTCACATGCAAATGGAAATCCACGGCGATGGTAATGCGAGCCACTTGCTGAATATTCGTGTCGAAACATCACCGACACTATATGGTCAAGATGCCGTATTGCGTTTGTTTAATTTTGACGAGTCACTTTTGAACCTTGATCACCTAAATATTGACCCGGAACACCGGGCGCGGATAGATGAAATCATTCACCACCCCCGTGGATTAGTCCTAATGGTTGGTCCTACGGGTAGTGGTAAGTCTACTACGCTTTACAGCATGATGAACGCGCTTAATACCCCTGACCGTAAGTTGATTACACTGGAAGATCCAATTGAATATGGTCTGACGGGCATTATGCAGATTCCTGTTGATACGACACATGGCCAAACATTTGGAGATGGCTTGCGCGCTGTTTTGCGCCTTGACCCGGATGTGGTGATGGTAGGTGAAATCCGCGACCAAGAAACCGCCCGCACGGCTATTCAGGCATCCATTACCGGCCATTTGGTGCTGAGCAGCTTCCACGCTAACAATGCCGCTGCTGCTTTTGCGCGTATGATAGATTTGATCGGTGTTAATCCCATTTTTAGCAGTGCAATACGCCTGGTGATTGCGCAACGTTTGGTGCGGCGCTTAGTCGATAAAACTAAGCAAGCGTACGATCCCGACGACGCAACCAGGCGCTATGTACGAGAGGCACTGAAGGACTTGCCCCCAGGCGTTGAAAAACCCCATTTGGATAACTTTAAGTTGTATAAACCGGTCGGCACCGACGAATATCCGTTTGGCTACAGCGGCCGCATGAGTATTATGGAGCAATTAGTGGTAGACGAAGGAATACAAAAGTTTATCCGCGGTGATATAGCAGACGTGAACATGGAGGCGGTTGAAAAGGCGGCCAGGCAAAATGGCATGATTACACTTGAGCAGGTTGGGGTTTTGGCGGCGCTACGTGGCGAAACCACGCTTGAAGAAGTCAATCGAGTAGTGTAATGAGCGGATTGAATGACGACTTTAACCAAGCTGTTCCTTCCGATAATGAACAACACAAGGTCTTGCGTGGTATACGCGTTAGTCTTGAAAAAGTAAAAAACTTTGTAGTTAAAAAGAGTCCGATTGATCTTGGGGCGCCCGAGGCTGATAGAGATGGTGTCAGAAAAACACTCAGGGAGATTGCAATATCGTTTGCAATATTTTTTGTCGTACCGATTGTCGTGGGTATTATCGTCTTGATTGTCATGTTTGCCACAAAGGGCGTTCAGGTGCAGCAGCACGGCAACACGACTAGTATTTATTCATCATGGTAATTTTTGAAAGGGAGTTACGCTGCTGTCTTTACTGAATTGCAGCTGAAACGTTTCCGACTAAAGATGGATTAAACACACTTGGTATCACTTCATCCGCTGTTGGATTTTTGACGAGGGCCGCAATCGTTTTGGCGGCAGCTAATTTATGTTCATCAGTGATTTTCGTCACTTTGTTATCCAACGCGCCCCTGAATATCCCTGGGAAGGCAAGGGCGTTATTAACCTGGTTTGCGAAATCGCTGCGGCCAGTGGCAATAATTGCTGCGCCGGCGGCTTTTGCTACGTCTGGCATGATTTCCGGTACCGGGTTGGCCAGGCCAAAAATAATCGGGTCTTTTGCCATGGTTTTGACCATTTCCGGGGTTAATAAACCGCCCCTGGATACGCCTATAAATATATCGGCGCCAGTCAATGCATCTTCTAGGCTCGTGCCCTTAACGGGGCTAGTGAATTGTAAAAGAGCCTGTTTTTCGCTATTCAAGTCGGTGCGCTCGGAGCTTATGATGCCGCGACTATCTACGGCGGTGATGTTCTTAATTCCGTAAAGGTTTAGTAGCTTGACTATGGCCGTGCCTGCGGCACCCGCGCCAATTGTGACAACTTTACAGTCCGTTAAGTTTTTTCCAACTACTTTAGCGGCATTGATCAAACCCGCTAAAGTGACGATGGCCGTGCCGTGTTGGTCGTCATGAAACACTGGGATATCTAGTTCGGCCTTTAAACGCTCTTCGACTTCAAAACAGATTGGTGCGGCAATGTCTTCTAAGTTAATAGCGCCAAAGCTGGGGGCAATTGCTTTAACTGCTGCCACGATTTCGTCGGCTGTATGTACATCTAATACAATGGGCACACTATCAATGCCAGCGAAATGCTTAAACAGTAGCGCCTTACCTTCCATAACAGGCATTGCGGCTTTTGGACCAAGGTTACCAAGGCCTAAGATAGCTGAGCCGTCGCTAATGACGGCCACCAGGTTGTTTGTCCAGGTATATTCAGGTAGTGTGGCGGGGTCTTCGGCAATCAAACGGCTGATTTCGCCCACTCCAGGGCTGTAGTAGGCGCTTAACTTATCACGAGTAAGTTCGCTTTTGTCGCGTAAGGCGGTGGTAATTTTACCACGGTATTGTCGGTGTAGCTGTTTTGCAAGTTCATTATAGTCCATGTATCTATTATAGCGCACGTACCCCTTTCATTTCTTTGTGATATATGCTAAAATTGATAGTTGATTGTCAATATAAACCAGTAAGGCGAGAGTAAAATGAGTTTTGAACTTATCCAAAAGGTAAACAACGAGCAAAAGAAAGCCCAAGTTGTTGATGTCCGTAGTGGTGACACTGTTAAAGTGTACCAAAAAATCAAAGAAGGTAATAAAGAGCGTATCCAGATGTTTGAAGGTGTGGTTATACGCACCGACAACAAAGGGCAGCACACTAGCCGCATTACCGTGCGTAAAGTTGCAAGCGGTGTTGGTGTAGAAAAGAGTTTTTTGCTCCACAGCCCGCTTGTTGAAAAGGTAGAGGTTATGCGCCGTAGTAAGGTGCGCCGTAACTTCCTTAGTTATCTGCGCCAACGCAGTGGTAAAAGCGCTCGCCTGACCAGCGTTCAGTTTGACCGCGAAGCCGTTAACAGCGTGCGCGACGTTCATGCCGAGGAAGAGGCTGCTCGCCTTAAGGAAGAAGCCAAAGCCGAGGCTGAGGCTAAAGCTGCTGAAAAGGCTGCTGCTGAAGCTGAACTGGAAGCTAAGCAAGCTGAAGTCGCTGCTAGGCACGAAGAAGCTTAAATAAGTATACAGAATAGTAGTAAAATACATGCTATTAAAGGCATGTATTTTACTTAGGCTATGGATTAATCCTTGACATAAAAAATTCGTCCCAATGGAGACGCCTATAACCTAGTAGCCACCGTGTTGTTGGATTTGGGTGAACCCGTTATTCTCCATCAGCCGGATTGCCTCGGCATTTCGTGATTCATCGGGAACTCCGCACCCCGATAGCATTAACAACATACATATGACGCATATGCCTGCAACTCGTGCAAAACTCATAGCTTCTCCTTAAGAGCTCAGTTTCATTGAATAGCGACATTATTATGCCACTTCATTCTTGCATGTCAATATGTCATACTGGATGTATGATATTAGGCATTGACGAAGTAGGACGCGGACCGTGGGCGGGGCCGTTGGTGGTGGGGGCGGTTGTCTTGGGTGGTGTTGCAGTTGACGGCCTAACTGATAGTAAAAAACTAACTAAAAAACAGCGTGAGCACCTAGCGCCGATTATTCAGGAACAGGCAGGTGCGTGGGCGCTTGGGTGGGTGGATGCCCAAGAGCTGGATGAAATTGGCATGAGTGAGGCGTTAAAGCTTGCGACGCGACGCGCGGTGGAGCAAATCAAGACCCCATATAGTGAGATTATTATTGACGGTACAGTTAACTTTTTGGCAGGAACGGGCAAGGGAAAGTATGTAACGTGCTTGCCAAAGGCTGATTTGCTGGTGCCAAGTGTGAGTGCGGCGAGTGTGTTGGCAAAGGTTGCGCGCGATGACTACATGGCAGAGCAAGATAGCGTGTATCCGGGCTATGGATTTGCAGGCCATGCCGGTTACGGTGTTGCAAAGCACCGTGAGGCGATAGAAAGACTAGGTGTGACGCCATTGCACCGCCTTTCTTTTGCACCACTACAAAAGTATGCAAGCACTGTTTTGGCTGGAGCAGGTTTAGCAAATGAGTCTGTCATCCCGCACCATGGAAAATTGCTTAGCTTTGCGCGTAAGGCTGCGGGGCTGGCTACGCACTCCTCGCCTACGGCAAATCAAAGCAATTTTGCCGGGTGTGATGGGGCCTCATTTGCTAAACCTGCTCCAACCACGCGTGCTGTTGGCAATGAAAGCGAAACGGTGGCTGCTGATTATCTAAAGCGGAATGGGCACTCTATATTAGAGCGGAACTGGCGAACGCGCTGGTGCGAGATTGACATAATCAGCAAAAAGGGTGACACAGTATACTTTACGGAGGTAAAACACCGTAAAAATGACAAGGGCGGCGACGGCTTTGCGGCCATTACGCACAAAAAGCTGCAGCAAATGACATTTGCTGCCGAGTTATACGCCACAGCGACGCCCGGCTATCACTTGCGATTAGCGGTGGCGCAAACAACAGGCGAATCTCCGTTTTTGCAGGATTATATTGAACTGGATTAGTATAATAAGGTCATGGAATACAGCTTCTTTTTAGTTTATCTTGGCATAGTTGCGGCTGTAATCTATGGTTTTGCCTACCTGTTCAAACACCATACGCAGCTAAAAGATTATAAGGGTGCACTATTAGCATTTTCGTTTATGGCAATGTTTGGGCCGGTTGGTGAGATATTGGTTGGCAATACGTATCATTTGCTTACGGGCACATACTTATGGCAGTATCAAATCTATCCTATTCATGGCGGTTATACGTCACTGATTGCACCAGCCATGTGGGGTGTTTCGGGGCTTTATATCCATTTATTTTGGGGACGGATTGGCCAAATTGGGTATAGGCTTGTCCGTTACACAGTAGCCTCGGCTGATATAATTGCTGGCGAGGTTATGTTTAATGGGCTCTATTTTTTGCTTACCGGCGGCAAGTATGTGTTTTACTACCAACCACCTGACTTATTGCACTTTTCCTCGCTCCTGACAATTCCGTTTTATATAGTTGCGGCTTTCGCAATTATGCGCGCACTCAAATATTCCGCCGCACATAAACGGTTCTATTCGGTGCTGTTCCTCTTTGTGTCAGTTGTCGTTGTATACCTTATTTAAGGCTTAATAGCTTTGCGAGTACCGCAGGCTTGTCGGCTTCAATCAGCTCAACCCGGGCGGTGATGTCGTTTATACCCACTTCAATGGCACGTTTGAGGGCGGGGTCGTTAGTCATTGGTGTAAAGAAGGCAACAAATTCGTCCAGCTGTGAGCGTTCACCTAATACCTGGGCGCTGTAGCGCGGGAAGGCGTCATAGCTTTTATCGCCGCCAAACGTGGTTTCAATCCATGCCCATTCACTTTGCAGCCATGCCCAGGTCATGTCGCGGCCGTGCCGGTTCATTAAGAGTCGCACGTACCACATGGCGGTGTCCTGAGTACGGATAAAGGAGGTGTCCTTAACCAAATTAAGTAGTGCCGCAAGCTCCGCTTTGTCACGTGTGCTTGTGACCGCATCGCAGATGTTATTCCTAATATCAACGGACGCCGTTGAGCCATAGTAGCCCAGAAGGTCCTTGATGACGGTGTGTGTATCGCCATGGCGTACTTCCGCAATTAAGATTATGTCACGGAGTTCCGCGTCCATTTCCTCAAGTGACTGCGTAGTGAACCGCTTGTGTGCCTCCGCTATGACGTCCGGATGTTCGCCATACAGCATAATTCCTAAAATGGTGGAGCGTAGCATGGTGTCATCTTCGGACTCGCCCGGCTTTTGGTTCCAACCAAGTTTTTTATACATGGGTCTGGCGGCTTGGATGGCAAGCTTTTTGAGTGCTTTTTCTGCGGGCGTATCCGGAGCGACAAAGCGCTTAAGGTCATTGAGTAATCCACTGAGCATGCCCCAAACTTTTTCATTGTCCTCGGCCCTGTAGGCCAAAATCAGGTCAACAAAGGCTGCACTGGACACGAGCGGGCTTTTGGCGAGCAATGCCTGTTCTTTCAGCAGTTGCGCGCGTGTAATCACGCTGGCATCGCCTGTGGCGACATTATCTAAAATGGCGTCAAGTAGGGTGTTGTCATAGTGTGTCAGGTAATGGCCGGTATCGCTGACATTGAGGCGATAGGGCTGTTGCACATGGTAATTTGCGGTTCGTCCAGCAAACAACCCTGGCATATCTGCCGTACTATCAAGCGGGATTGGCCATAATTTGTCCGACTTAGCGTGTGGTCCAATAAAGAACTGCTGTTGAGATAGCTTACCACTCGCGGTTGCATTTACCACCGGGAATCCGCTTTGAGTGAGCCAAGTGTTCATAAACTCGCTTACATCTTTGCCGCTCGCTGCCGATAGCGCGTGCCATAGATCGGCGCCAGTAGTATTGGCGTAACTGAACTTTGTAAAGTAATTGCTAAGGCCCTCGCGGAATGCTTTTTCGCCCACAAACGCTTGTAGCATACGCATGAGCCGCGCGCCCTTGGCGTACACGATGGCGCCGTCAAATACGCTTTGGATTTCGTCTGGGTGGTGCACGGGAACCTTAACGGATTGCACGCCATCTAGACTGTCGCGGCGCATTGCATACACTGCTTCACCGGTGTTAAAGTCCAACCACACGTTCCAGTCCGGGTATAGCGCGTCCACGCAAATATATTCCATAATGGTCGCAAAACTTTCGTTCAGCCATAGGTCATCCCACCACGCCATTGTGACTAGATTGCCAAACCATTGGTGGCTTAACTCGTGGCTTATGACTGTGGCAATGTATTGCTTGCTGGCAATGCTTGTAATGCCTGGGTTATATAGCAGAGCAGATTCACGATAGGTAATAAGCCCCCAGTTTTCCATGGCGCCGTTGGCAAAATCCGGTAAGGCAACTTGGTCGCTTTTTGGTAGTGGGTAGGGAACGCCAAAGTAATCATTAAAAAATTCTATAGTGTCAATGGAATGTT
>CALEKV010000235.1 GCA_937902525.1 uncultured Candidatus Saccharibacteria bacterium
GAGCCCGTGTACGAGCTTTTTATTTGCTTACTTATTGTAGTTATGCTATAATCGCAGCATGCACATATCCCCTGACACTCTGCAAAAAATCAAATCAATAGGCGGCGACCATGAGCCAAGTCCATTACGATTGCGTATCGCGCTGATGGCCGAAAACCTTATGCAAGGCCCAGGGGAAATTGACGCAACTGGTCTAGAAAACTTCGAACAAGCTGTCGATGTCAGTCCACTTGTTATCGCAACATCACATAAGACCGACCAAGACCCCTTGTTGGTCGGAAATGTGGCAGCACGCCTGTGTAAAGTAGGGTTTGGCGTCATGTCACCAAATCTTGAAGATCCAAATAGATACGCCTACGCAATAGCCGGCATTCATCCAGTATCCATCCCTTGGGAAATCAACAGCCGGGGAGGGAAAAGCCCTATGCCTTTTGACAGTGCATACTACGAAAAGATGATTAATGAGCTAAAGACTAGCGAAGACGCAATGATTGTCGCCGCATATAATCCACTACAGCATGTAAGGCAGCGCCGCCCCGGCCAGCTCGTACCTCACTTATACCTTTCAGGTGCAAGTGTGCTTCCAACGTCTGTTACATTACGCAATCCAAAAACTGGAAGGAATGATTACGAAGGAACGCTACCCGTTTCTGAGCATACAGATGCGCGCGTTCATTTTTCTAAATTAATGACACCAACCGACGACGAGGTTGCCGAGTACGGCGCTGCCGACCGCAAAAATCAACTATATCTTCGTAAAAAAATTGGCAATCAAATCTTTGATATACTGAATAGCTAGCCCACACAACTATTCACCGACAGCTTTGCAACGCCACCTCATTTATTGAGAGTGTTGTGCAATCTATAGGTGAATACAACAGAGCTGCACAGGAACGCCCAGGCGCCTGTAACTGCTCACAAGCCAAGAGGAACCAACCATTAATTATCAGAGATAGGTAATTGAAATAATATCTCATAGCTAACTGATTAGCGTATCGAGGGCTGCTATTAACAGGTGA
>CALEKV010000236.1 GCA_937902525.1 uncultured Candidatus Saccharibacteria bacterium
CAATGCCATGCTTTAGCCCTATTTATTCTTGGGCTTTTTGGGTGGCTTTGTCGCTTTGAGGAGCTTGTCTACTGCTTTATCAAACGTAGTGTTGAGCTTGAGCGGTTGTTCGTTTGTGCGAACTGGCTTTGCCTCGTACTCGTCGATTTGCTTTTGCAATTCCTCGGCCTCTTTTTTCGTTGTCTTAGTCTTCGCCATATCTTGATTATATCAAAAAAGTTGTCTAGTTAGTTTTAGTCGCCTAGAACTTTTGTTGCCTTTCGTTTTCTAGCTTGTCGCTTTGGCTTTGTTTTCGTAGGTTTTGGCTCTGGTTTCTTTTCGGCTGGCTTTTCTTCTGGCTCGACATGCTTTGTGGCAAATACGGCGCGTGAGTGTTCTATGACTGCTATTACTACCTCATCACTACCAGCACTATCAAGCAGGAGTGTTTGGCCTGATAGCGGCTCTTGAGCATGGACAGCCGATAGCTTGGCGTAAAAGTTAAAGGCTGGCAAGTTGCTTATCTCGCCCTGTTCGATAAATGGGCTAAACAGCGGTAATAGCATACGTTCGTCTTGTGGGTTGCCAGTTCTAAAGCAAACCACCGTACCGACGTTAGCTAAAATCACATTGACCATTTGTTGATCGTCCTGCTGTGAGGTCGATTGTTCGGCAATCGTGAGGAACAAGCGGTATTTTCGTGCCTCGCTAAGTAGCTGCACAAACGACGGTGTAGCAAAGTTTTGGAACTCATCGACGTAGAGGTAGAAAGGGCGACGCTCCGACTGGTTCAGTCGGGCGCGTCGCAGACTTGCCAGTTGTAACTTGGCAAGTACGGCTATACCAAACAGCTCTGATACGTCTTCGCCGAGCAGTCCTTTTGAGAAGTTACAAATCAGTATCTTGCCACTGTTCATAATGTCTTCAAAATCTATCGTGGACTTCTTCTGGCTTAAAATCAGGCGTGCCGAGGCGTTAGCGTTAAAGCGGCCAATCTTGGCGGTAATACCAGCCGCCATTTTGACTTTCTGCATGTCGCCAGCTTTACCGAGTTCGTTTTTCCAAAAGTCTATCAAGTCTTCATCTTCGAGTTTTTTGATAACTTCTTTGCGGAACTTGTCATTTTGTAGCAGCTTGAGAATAGTAAACAAGGTTGCACCCTCGACGGTAAGCGCGGTATGTATAGCGTTACGTAGCACGTATTCGATACGGTGGCCGCCGCTATCGTCCTCTGAAAATAGCTTGCGAAATACCGATACAACGCTCTCTGTGATGATGTCTTTTTCGCGTAGCAGCTCGTTGCCTTTGAGGTCTGGTGTAAGTTCAAGCAAGTTTAACCCTATCGGGTACTCTAAGTCGTCGGGATTGAAGTAGACAACATCTTTGACGCGCTCTGGCGGCACATGACGCAAAAGCGTTTCGGCCATATCACCGTGAGGGTCGATAATGGCCACGCCTTTGCCGTTTTTCATATCTTGTACAATCTCGTATTGCAACATGGTTGTTTTGCCACTACCTGTACCACCAATGACGTACTGGTGGCGTTCACGTTCGGCCTCGATAAGTCCGATAGGTGTAATCGTGTCATGGTGGTGGTTTTCGCCAATCACAACGGCCAATTCTTTGCCAGACTTTAGCGACACTGGCGCTGGCAGCGTTCGGCTAAGTGAAGTTATGAGGTTGTCGGTTTTGCTGACTTGGCTTGAGGGAAAGTGATATAAGCTCGCAAGCTCCGACACACCCAAAACAACGGCAGATCGTCGCGTTAATGAGGGCAAGCGACGAATAGCCGCCCTGTGCCGCAGAGTATCGAGAAGTGGTATATGTGCCTTTGCCTTGAGCGACTGATACGGCGGCACACTATAACCGTCGAGTGCAGATTTTAGCGCCGATATGTGTGCTGCCACTTCGGGGCTTTTGACGAGAATACGCAAGTTTGTTTGAAATAGCGGCTGCGTAACTTTGTGGTGCATAGTTTCCATGAGTTCGAGTTCAAAAGCACTCAATACGCGCGACGGACGGTCGCGTTTGGTAATATGCGCCTGTTGCTGTGTGCTGCGGTTCTTTGCGTAGTAGTAATCACGATAGCCAGAAGTCGTACCCATATATACCTCGCCAGCAAGGTCTGTTAGCCCTGATGAGGCTTTGCCAAACACATTAGCGATACGACCAAATACAGAAAGTTGTTTGCCACTGACTTGCTGTAAGATATTTTCGTTGCCTAAGATTTTATGCGACAGTATCTCGGCCTCGCGCAAACGTATAGGCGTAGCAACAATCTGTAAAGTTATCTGCTCGTCGTCGGCCAGTTTTGTCATAGCTCCTGTAACGTAACCGAGTGGGTCGTGCTGTTCAAATGCTGATGTGAGCGTAAGCGGCAGCACATAATGGCCGACTTCCTTAAACTCTATGACGCTATCTGCGCCTGTGTCCTCGCGCTCGACCTCTTTTACTTTAGAATCTGGTATGTACGATGTGATAGTTTTCTGTATGTTCTTTGAGCGGTCTTTTTCTACTTGCAGCAAATATCGTATGCCGTCGTCGCCCGTAGAAACAATTTCAAAACTCATCACTG
>CALEKV010000237.1 GCA_937902525.1 uncultured Candidatus Saccharibacteria bacterium
CAGATCAAGCAAACGAAAATGAGCGCCGTAGCGCGTTGCGTCAAAATATGCGCTCCAATCGGGTTGCAATTGCCTGTCTGTCATCAATAATTCCATGGTGGAGCGTAGCGGACTTGAACCGCTCGCCTCGACAATGCGAATGTCGCGCTCTACCAGATGAGCTAACGCCCCACAACCAATGGTCACCCAGCGGCTATTGGTGGAGCATATCGGATTTGAACCGATCGCCTCTTCCATGCCATGGAAGCGCTCTACCGAATGAGCTAATGCCCCACAATAGGCGCCAGATAACCAATAAAATTACTATAACAAAAATCACCCCATTAGTTAAGGGGTGATTATTCATTTATAAATTGTCCCGGTATCGTTCAAGGTCCTCATCACCAAGCCGCGGAACCTCAAACTCCACTTTATCTGGAGATATTCTACGATAGGTGATTGGAGCCTTGTCCGAATAATGGCGGAAATATTTTACCTTGCCACCCTGCTCCTTTTTGGTAATAACCTCAGCAAGCACGCCATTGCTCACTTCATCAAACGCCCACACTTCGTCAGACATCCGCACTAAATTATTATTACCTTCGTAGATTACCTCGCGCGGCACACTATCGCCAATAAAGTAACGGAACAGCAAGAAAGGGTTTAGCGGCACCATATGGTGCTCCAGGCAGTATTGGCTGATGTGCATTTGCAAATAAAAATTACGCTTAGAATACGCCGTATACACCATGGGGTATGTTTTATAAAAGCGAAGCCGCGGGTGCCAGCGCGCAATATCTTTATCTACCAACATATACTCCCATAGCCATTCGGAAACATCTTCCAAGGCAACATCTTCCGTATTAATTTCTTTAAATTTGCCACTGGACACTCTATGAAAATACCGCACCGGAATACCACGCTTGCGTGCCAAGTAAACCTCCGCAAGCACACCATCGCTCACCTCACCAAATACCCATAGCTCATCGGCCTTAGCTATTAATGAGTTATTGGCAATCCGCACTAATGACTTATCAATAACTCCCGAAAGGTTATAATCAAAGTTCATATAGGGATTTATTGGCGTATTCCGCGCCCTTAATACAAATTGAGAAACTTCAGCCCGGTAGTAAAAATTACGCTTAGAGTATGAAGTAAAGATAATAGAATTAGTGGAGATATACTGCTGTGACTGGCTAATCGCGCGTTCCATATTGTCACGATTTTATTATTTTTGGTCCAAATTTGTCAATAACGGAATTTAAAACGTCACCACAAAAATCACCCCACAGGTTATGGGGTGATTTTTTTGCTGTTGCGCGCCCACCCGGGGCACGGTTATTTATCGATTTTTTTGTTTTAAGCGCAGCGGCACCCCGCTTGCGCACCAGCATAAACCCATTATTGCGCACACCACAGGTAAACACAAGCGTGATATTATAATACGAGTGAAAACACATGATAAAAAAGACCGATTCATTAACATAGCAGCGTGGGTCGGCACGGCAGCAATATTAACGGGTTACGGACTATTTAGCACTGGTATCGTGCCGAATCCGCTAGCATATCACACGCTCAACCTATTTGGCTCAGTGACGATTGGGTATATTTCGTACCGCCGTAAAGTATGGCAGCCGGCCGTGATTAACATATTTTTTGCAGTTTTTGCCACCATTGCCATAATCCGTTCAATTTTGCACTAGTAATCTACCACGTTATGTGCTTAAATATGACTGTTCAGAGCACGCGCGAGAAATAGAAATATTTTGTTCCCTAATCTTCGCTAAAGGTCGACCTGACAATACTAGTATGAAGATAAAGGAATAAGGAAAAAATTATGGACCAAAAACAGAACCTCTTTATTGGTAGCCTTGCATATGCAACCAATGACGACTCACTAAAAGCATTTTTTGAACAAATTGCGCCAGTAGCTAGCGCCCGTGTTATTACCGACCGCGACAGTGGCCGCAGCAAAGGCTTTGGCTTTGTTGAATTCGAAGACCCAAGCAACAACCAGAAAGCCGTTGATGAACTTAACGGTAAAGAACTTGATGGCCGCGCCATCAACGTTAGCATTGCTAAACCAAAAGAAGACCGCCCACGCCGCGATGGCAACGGTGGTGGCTTCCGCGGTGGTGACCGTGGCGGCGATCGCGGTGGCAATAGCTTCCGCCAACGCAGCTGGTAATAAAACCGCTTGCATAATGAATAGCGCCCCCTAAAGGGCGTTATTTATTATTGCTTTATTTGCGATTCAAACATCTGATAAAATTCACCTTTTTCATCCACCAACTGCTGGTATGTTCCTTCCTTGGCAATCCGGCCATCTTTCATCATGTATATAACATCGGCTTTTTTGATAGTACTTAAGCGGTGGCTCACGGTAATAATCGTCTTATTGGGCTCTTTAAACAAATGGTCAAATATCTTGGCCTCAGCCAGTGCATCAATCGCACTTGTCGGCTCATCCAAGATAATCAACGGGGTATCACGATAAAAATTACGAGCCAAAGCCAGCCGTTGCCACTGACCCCCCGAAATTTCCACGCCATGGGTGTCGTCATCATGGTTGGTCCACTTATTTAACAGCGTATCGCGCCCGTGCGACAGCTTGGCAATAAAATCTTTCGCACTGGCTTTTTCCACCGCTAATTTGTACCTTACCTCGTTAAATGGCCGTGACACATCACCAAAAAATACATTTTCCTTTGCAGTAGCAAACCAATACTGTACAAAATCTTGCTGCAAAACACTAACAAAGGTGTGCCATGACTGTTTTGTAACTGCAGCAAGGTTTGTGTTATCCAACATTATTTCACCCTTAGTCGGGTTATATAGCCCAAGCAGCAACTTTACCAGCGTTGATTTACCCGCGCCGTTTTCACCCACTATCGCTATGTGCTGGTTGCGATGAATGGTTAGCGATACATCGCGTAGGGCACGGCGCTTAGACCCAGGATAAGTAAACGAAACAGCGTCAATGTGAATAGCTGCCGGGAAAGCACCGACCACCAAGCCAGAATCATCTTGTACCGGTATGGCCAAAAACTTTTGATAATCATACAGGGTAGCCAAGTGCTCATCAATACCGTTAAATGTATTGCTAAGCGTACTAAACGATCCGATAACGCGCGAAACCAACTGCTGCACGTATACAAACTGACCTATCGGTTGAGCGTGATTAATAATATCAATCACAATTGACACTTCAACCACTAATTGCGCCACCGCCTCGATACTGCTTGTAAACATCCGCCGGGGGATATACGCGCGCTCCAGTTCAACACGCCGGTACGTATCTTCATTCCTTAGTTTCCGATATAAATCCACCAAATAACCCGCAACCCCGTACGGACGCGTTTCCAATAACTCTTTTGGCTTGAATATATTCCAGCGGATATCGCCAGCCGTACGGCGCTTACTCACATTACTGCGCCAAAATGCGGTTTGCATCCGCGACACCTTAAGTTGCACAATGGCGCTGGGAATCACCGCCATTAATAATATGACACCAAACCACCACTTAATAGCAACAAGCGCCACCAAGCCAATAACAATTTGTACAAAACTACTAAATATCCGCGCAATATCATCAAAAACCCGCGGCGCATAAAACGTAAAGTTATCCGCTTTATCGTATAAATCCACAATATCTTTGTTGTCATATTGGCTAAATTCTAAATTAGTAAATTTATCAATCAGCTTGTCTGCCATCATATTTGTAAT
>CALEKV010000238.1 GCA_937902525.1 uncultured Candidatus Saccharibacteria bacterium
GTGACGGTTCAATTCATTGATTATAGACTCGATACTAGCATCTCTAATCCTGTTTTTATGAATAATGTTGCTGGTTTTACGACCGCTGTAACTACGCAACAACTTATAACGACGGAAGGGCATAATTTGCTACGTTTTCGAGCTTTAGCAGAAGTTGGCTCCCTCAACTTCTTTGGTTATGCTAGTGGATATTCTGCCATTGGGGTTGTGACTTACAAGACGAATAGCATTTGGCCTACAATTCTCCCAGGAACCGCAGCATGATGACCACAATCGAATACAACCTAGAGATGAACCTCACCCACAACTCAATAATGGAGAGATACCATAAAACGCAAAAATAGCCGACTGCTATAATAAGAATATGGAGATATTAGAGAATGAAGGCTACTTATAAGTTCAATAGGATAAGGAGAAATTCATGAATTACGAAACACTACTCAAATTGAAGAACAACCCGCACTATAGGCTAAGTCCACGCCAACAGGCTGAACTAGATAAGTATGAATCAAAGGTTAAACCAGACACTAAGCGATAGCGAACTAAACATGCTTTACGCAAAGGATATAGGGATTATCCCTAAGAAGTGTTAGTTTCTACAGGTTTTCGGGGGCTAGCTGTGTAAAGAAGCAGTAAGAACCTATAGGTGTCAAGGTTTTGGCATGGTTTGTTTAATTGAATTCGGCTGGTATGGCCATAGTTGATTATTAACACGGCGTTAAGGTGTGTAGGTATGGGGGCTGCTTGTACAACCTTGGCAATCACTGATATACTATTAAAAAGATACCGGGCGGTAACTTTTTGTTGTTGCTTGGCAGAAATGACAGTACATAACATTTAAGGAAAGACCGCTCATGAACACAATCTTCAAACGCACAAAAATACTAGCCACGCTCGGCCCAGCCACTAATACACCAGAAAAAGTACAAGAACTCATCAAGGCTGGTGCCAATGGATTCCGTTGTAATTTTAGCCACGGTAGTTATGAAGAACGCTTAGACCAAATTGAGTGGATTAGGCGCGAAAGCAAAGCGCTTAACCGTAACGTCGCTATATTAATGGACCTGCAAGGTCCAAAAATTCGGTTGGGTGCTCTTAAAGACAACCATTTTGACGTTAAGCAAGGCGATTTGATCACGCTAGACCACGCGGTGACCGAGCATGATGGCAGCGCCACCCTGCCAGTACAATATAACTTAGCCGAAAAAATGAAGGTCGGTGAGCCACTTTCGTTGTTTGACGGTAAAATCAAAGCTGTGGTTAAGGCTGTGACATCAAAAACGGCTGTCCAGATCGAAGCGCTGAACGACGGCTTTTTAATGAGTAAAAAAGGCTTGAACCTGCCAGATACAGATTTTGGCGGTGATATTTTAACGGAAAAAGATTTGGCCGATATCGATTTTGGTGCCGACAAGGATTTTGACTATGTGGCTTTGAGTTTCGTGCAGACAGATGATGATATCAATGCTTTACGCCAGATTTTGGTTAGTAAGGGAAATACGGCGCAGATTATCGCCAAGGTAGAAACCAAATCAGCAATCCGTGATGATATGCTGGAAAAGATTGTAAAAGCCAGTGATGGCGTAATGGTGGCACGTGGCGACCTGGCTAGCGAAGCCGGTCCAGAAGTGGTGCCGGTTGTGCAGCGCAAAATTATTGCTCTATGTCGCAAGTACGGCAAGATCAGCATTGTCGCCACCCAGGTGCTTGGCAGTATGGTTGACAACCCAGAGCCGACAAGGGCAGAAGTTAGTGATGTGGCCACGGCCGTTATTTTGGGCGCCGATGTAGTAATGCTTAGCGATGAAACCGCCAATGGTAGCTATCCGGTGGAAGCTGTGCGCGCCATGCGCAGCACAATTATTTATACCCAGGAAAACTGGCCGGTTGATGATGTTGACGAGCAAATTGTCCCAGTCAACAATACGCGGCGTTATGCCATCAGCCGTGCGGCAGTAGAAATTGCCAAAGATGTTCACGCTGTTGCTATTATTGCCGAAACAAAAAGCGGTGCCACGGCAGCCAATATTGCCGCGTGCCGCCCGCATTTGCCAATTGCTGCCGTAACTAGCAGTCCGCGTGCCGCCCAGCAGTTAGCATTAACATATGCAACGCGCAGTTTTGTGCGCCCAGACAGTGAAACTGCTGGAACGGACTTAGCTAAAGAACTAAAAAGTCAAAATTATTTTGGCGATATTGACACGTTTACCGTTGTAGTAGTGAGTGGCAAGCAACCGGGCGTGACTGGCGGTACCGACACTATTGGTGTTCGTGTGATAGAATAAAAGCAATATGGGTGGGCGAATCAAAAAATCAATCACGACTCTACCGGTTCGCGGTGAAACAGTCTTAGTGCGTTCAGACTTGGACGTGCCTATTATCAATGGCTCCGCTGACATGGCTAGCTTGCAGCCAGCGGCAATGACAATTCGTTATTTACTTGGTCGCAACAACAAGGTGGTAGTGATCGGCCACTTGTCGCGACCAGATGGCTACGATGCGCAATTTAGCACGCGCTTGATTGCAAAAACTCTGGCAAACATATTACGTGTACCGGTTTACCATGTTGGGGCAATCAGCAGCCACAAGGCTATGATGGCGATACGACGCGCGCCGAGTGGTAGCGTGTTATTACTTGAGAACCTCCGTTTTGATAAACGAGAGGAGCAAAATGACAGTCAATTTGCTGCAGAGTTAGCCAAGGCATCTGGTGCAAAGTATTTTGTCCAGGATGACCGGCGTGCTGTTGGGCGGGCGACCGCCACGACGGTTGCTATTACTAACTGCCTACCAAGCATCGCTGGGTTTAACGTTATTGATATATGGGACGGACCGGGTGTGAAAAGTTTGCTGGATGCATAAAAATGGGGTACACTAAAAGTTAGAAACATAACCATCATAAATAACGTGGGCAAAAAATTAATTATCGGCAACTGGAAAATGAACCTCACTATCCATGAGGCGAGTTTATATATTCATAAATTGGATAAACTAATTGTTTCGTATTCGAATGTTGAGATTGTAGTTGCGCCATCATTTTTGGCGCTTCCAGCGCTATCAATGCAGGTAGATCACTCAAAGTTTAAGCTTGCGGCGCAGGATTTTTATTGGCGCGATGAGGGCGCCTTTACTGGCGAAGTGTCGGCGCATCAGTTGCGCGGCTTAGTTAAGTATGCGCTGGTTGGCCATAGTGAGCGCCGCCATATCTTTGGTGAGAGTGGCCGCGTGATTCGGCATAAGGTTCAGGCGGCACTGCGCAACGATCTTATACCGGTTTTATGTGTGGGCGAAACAGCGACCGAACGTGCAGATGGTGAAACTATTGGAGCGTTACAAGATCAAATTATAGAAGGCTTGGCAAATGTTACGTCGGACGAAGCGGCAAAGGTTGTGATTGCTTATGAACCAGCTTGGGCAATTGGCGCCGGTAAAACACCTTCACCCAGGCAAATCAACCAGGCTATTAATGGTATTCGCAATCAAGTAGCGCACTTGTTTGGTGATAAAACAGCGCGTGACATCCGTGTATTGTACGGTGCGAGCGTTACGAAGGATAACGCTGCGAGTTTTTTGGATATATCGGGCGTTGATGGTTTGTTGGTTGGTGGCGACAGTTTGAACGCTCATGCGTTTAGCGAGATAGTAAATAAGGCGCAGGAGCTATAGGCGGAGGGAATATGACAGAACTTGATTTTGAAGAACTTGATAAAGCAGTGAACGATTTAATGCAAGAAACAACAACAGACACTGACTCTGTTAGTGAAGCCATTAATAGTATGGACGACAGTC